>NZ_LCTF01000008.1 GCF_001663375.1 Caldivirga sp. MU80 | reverse complement strand
CAGCATTAACACCCAACGCACTCTTATACTTATGATAGAGCTCGTGCCCTGTCCCTTTGAAATCAACCTTGCCCGATGCCCTATACTGCACAAGCCTAGCGTAGTTTAACTCATTCCAAAGCCTAGCGGTGGCATCGGCGATTCTCCGCAATTTACGCTCCTGGGTACCGTTCGGCAACAACCTAAGCCTAATAGTCCTCCTGTTTTGTTCCTTGTCGCCTTTCCCCCTTGCCCTAGAGGAACGCATGCCCAGGGTGGTGAAAACAGTGGGGTATCGCCCCACCGGCTCATCCAAAAAGCCCAAACCCCCTCTCGGAGGCACCAACCCAGGCACTAAGACTGTAAGAACAAGGGGGAATTAAAAGGTAACCAGAAACAAAAATACCAACCAAAAGACCAAAACTTTAAACAAACAAAGAAACAACATCACCACCCTAAAAGGGGCGAGGCTTGACCATTATTGTCATCATTCGCACTACTGGTGTTCTCAGTCATGGGTATTGCTGTTAATCCTCACTATTACCCGTGGAATATTCCTCAGGTTAGGGAGGCTATCTGCGATGTGATTAATAGGACTGAGGTTGCTGCTGCATGGGGCTTAGCGATTAGTAAACCAGCCTACTACCCGAACCCAGTGATACCAGGCACTGAGAGCACTTATCCACCTGACGTTAGGCAGTTCATTACATCATGCAGTTATGATCCAGCCAAGGCTGCTCAGATGCTTGAGAGCCTAGGCTTCAAGAAGATTAACGGATACTGGTACACACCAAACGGGACTCAATTAACGCTCTACGTCTATGGCCCAAGCGGCTTTACCGACTGGATGACAATGGCCGCTGATGCCGTGGAGCAGATGCAGGCCTTTGGCGTTAACGCTAAGTTAATCGGGCAGGATGTTGGTGTATTCTGGAGCACTACACTGCCAAATGGGCAGTATGGGGGTGCCACAACGTGGATTAACTCGGCTAATGGCCCAGCTTACAGCAGTATGTGGGGGCTGTTAGGTTGGCCTTGGTGGACGACTGGGGCTGCGATACAGGCGTATAAGTCAGGTAGTGATGTTTGGCCTTTCCAGTGGCCCAACGGCACCTGCAGCCCAGTGATACTGCCTGCCCAGCCTCCGGTATTAACGAATGGTACCATTGTTTGGTGTATCAACTCAACCTACGGCTTCATTAACTTGACCAATTGGCAGATGTTCGAGAACATTGCAGCACCCGGAACACCCAACTACGACCTAATGATGAAGATAATATTCGCGTGGTACGACTACTTCGTACCCATAGTACCATTGTACAGTAAGCTTGAGCCCTACGAGTACATGAAGTCTGTTATGGATCCGAATTGGCTATTCCAGCCATGCATACTTAACAAGTATCCACTGCTAACCTACGAGCTTGAATTCATGCCATGGGGATACGGTAATGGCCTATACAGCAACTTGCATATAATAATCGCCTGGGGCCTAGTGGCGCCACCTGGTGTTGTTCCACCAGTCGCCCAAGCTATTGCTAATGGTTCGCTTTGGACGAAGTATCCGCAGTACGCGGCATTCCTAGGCATACCTAACCCAGACCCGTCACTACAGGCTTGTGTGGCTTCATACTTCCACATACCGTACACTCCAGTAACCACATCAACTACGGCTACTACGACTACCACCACAACAACCACTACGACTACTGCGGTCTCAACGGTCACCTCCACGGCTACTGTTACAAGTACAGTCACCACAACGGCTGTCTCAACCACTACTGCAGTAAGCACAGTGACAGTGACTAAGACAGTAGTAAGCACAGCATTAATAGCAGGAATAGTAGTCATCGTGATTGTTGTAGCAGCAGTGGCTGCACTAATAGCAATGAGAAGAAGGTGATGAATAAGTTTTAGATACTCTAGCTCTTAAAACAACTTAATTTTAATTTTGCAACAAAAATCTATAATATATGGTTAAGCTATGGGGAATTAGTTAGGCATTCTAATGCACCAGTTAAATTAACCTGCATGGTTACGGTTAATCCATGGTTCATTAACTCACCCTGCAATTTAGACATTAGACTGCCTGTAAGGGTTAATGGCAAGACCACTAGTTGCCCATCACAGCCACCTGTCTGTGCACTTTGGGTTAGCAGCGTTAATTTGGTTGAAGTGGGCTTCGATATCAACTTAATACCGCTGGTTAGGATTGTGAATGCTGGGTCACTTACAGCCTCATCACCTATGGTGCCGCTGGCCGGTAGCACCCCTGGATTACCCCAATCAACAACTTGCCTATTAGTCTCAGGTTGAAGCACCAGTACAGTGCTTAATTCAATGTCCTCCGTTCTATGCCTCTTAGTCAACAGTGCCCTACCGGTTCTTAACTCCATTCTCACACCGTTTAGAACCATCAGTGGGTTTTCGTATATTACTGCTAATCCTAAGTCATATATGTTGAGTCCGAGGAATAGCTTAAGTGCATTGGATAATGCCACTAGATCTATTAATTCACCGGACTTCTCGTAAATCCTCATTACGAGTGATATAAGGTCCTTATCATTAGCAACACCCTTAATGTATGACCAAATCTCGCTATAGGTATCTTCAATAAGCTGCCTATTGCCTGTTAGAGATGCCCACACCTTAAAGTAGTCTTCATTGACATCGACACCCCCGATCATGACTATTGTTGATACTAATGTACCTGGGAACGACCTATATCTGTTGATCAACTCAAGTGGATTAGTCACAATCTCCCTACTTCCAGGGTAATCAATGTAAGCCAGCATTCACCACACCTAAGTATATTTTTAACGTGATTACGAATTAAGGTTATTAATCTTTTGGCTGTTTACGAACTCCGAAACATTTAAAAAATCGGATACGATATCGGTAACCCATGAGGATAGCGGTAATAGCTAACACTGAAAACTTAGTCACAGGCCCGGGAGAAGGGGAGTATATACTGGTTTACGAGGATGATGGCAGTAACGTGAAGCTAGTTAACAGGGAACCGAACCCCGCAATGCAAGCTGAAATGCATAGGGGTCTATACGCACTTAGGAGGGTCAAGGAGATTGGTGCAGACACCCTAGTGGTTAGTGAGATAGGTAGGCCTGGATTTAACATGGCTAGGTCACTGGGTATTACAATTTACATAGTGCCTGAGGGGCTTAACGCTGACGATGCCGTTAAAATGGTTATTAATGGTGAGGTTCAGGTAGCTAACACACCTACCCATGAACACGGCCACATGCATCACGGCCACTATGAAGATTGATGATGAAGTTAATTACCATTTAAAGGCGTGTTAAATCGACTTACCCTCGCCGCCCTCCTGCGACTTACCCAGTAGTTCATTTATGGACACTGTGTACTGTTTAAGATGCCTAGCCACCAGTATGGGTGCATTAACCCTAAGCGCTATGGCAACTGCATCACTGGGCCTGGCGTCGATGTAATGCTGGGAGCCGCTCCTATTATCCTTGAGGTATATTGTAGCCGTGTAGGTGTGGTCAACGAGGGCATCTATTGTAACCCTCTCAATGGTTGCGTTTAACCTCTCCAAAATGTCGACAAGTAGGTCGTGGGTTAGTGGCCTTGGGAAGTCCATTTGCCCCATGGCCTTCTGTATGCTTAACGCCTCAGCCATGCCTATCCAAATGGGTAACACGAAGTCACCCCATTCATCAGTGCCTAGGAGCATAACGGCCTCGGCACCAGTGGATGTCACATAAACGCCCTCAACAACGGCCTCCAGGTACCCCTCCACCTCCTGACTGTTAGGCATATTTAATGCCCAATAGGCTTCTTATTAAACTTTCCCCGGCCTATTGATTTTTAATTTAGGCCAGGAATAACCCCCATAATCATTCATACGGTAACATCAACCGTGATAGTCCTCCTACCCCTAATTAACCTCAGCTTAAACTCCCTCTTACCCTCAGCATACCTGGAGTATAGGTAGGTCTTAAGCTTCACTATTGACGTCAACTCGACGTCATCTATGTTCGTAATTACATCACCCCTCCTTAACCCAGCCTCCTCCGCTGGAGAGTAGGGCTGAACATGCACCACCAGGACTCCCCTATCCACGGGTAGCTTATACTGCCTGGCGAGAACCCTATTAACGTCAACACCATATATGCCTATCCTCGGCTTCCTAACGTAACCCTTACTTATCAAGTCATTTATGGATAACCTAGCTAGATTCATTGGAACTGCGAAGCCTATATTCTGCGCCCCTGCGACTATGGCCGTGTTTATGCCCACAACTTCACCGTCTAGGTTCACTAATGGTCCACCTGAGTTGCCTGGGTTTATGGCTGCGTCAGTCTGTATAAGCCCCTCAAGCATCACCTCACCTACCCTTATGGTTCTACCTAAGGCTGAAACTATGCCGAAGGTTGCGGTAGGTTGGTTCATTAAACCCAGAGGGTAGCCGATTGCTATAACGGGTTCACCAACCATTAACTTATCGGAGTCCCCCAGCTTAATTGGCGTTAAGTCGCCGTCAACCCTAAGCACCGCTGTATCAACCTCAGGGTCTGCACCCACCACCTCAGCCTCAAGTAAGTCACCGTCACTGGTCACTATGGATACTTCACCCGGCTGGGAGACTACGTGCGATGCTGTGGCCACGTAGTGCCTATCCACGGCGAACCCAGTCCCAAACCCCCTAATGGGTACTACGTTAAGCCACTCATCAATGACAGCCCCGGCTGTCATTATGGCAACTATGGATGGGCTTACCTTATTGACCACACCCGGTATCAGATCCCTTATGTTAGGTAGCATAGGTGCAATCTGCACCGTAGTTTATAAGGCTTAAAGTTGAGGTACCGCTATTCAACTAAGTCTTACTTAACCAGCAGCGCCCTAACCTTATCTAGTATGCTTAACCTCAGGTTCATTAATTCAGCCTCAGCTGCGTCACCAGGTGCGTCTAGGTAAACCTCGCCAGTGGTTATGTTTACCATAGGCTCTGCGCCGGTTAGGTTAAGTAAATTAACCCTACTTATGGTATCCCTCATCCTGCTGTAAACGTACTTAATCAACGTGCCCTTAATCGTTGATGCATTGTCAGGATTAATTCTCCTGGCTAATTCACCAATACCACCAGCGCTAAAGGCTTGTTCAACATTCCTAACGAAGAGTTCGCTAACTCTATTCATGAACCACTGAGGATCGGTCTCAAGTTTACTTAACACCCTCCTCAGTAATTCACCAACATCAGGGGTAATGCCTGGGGTACCTGGTTCACTACGCTTAATTAAAATTGGCCAGTAACCGTAGTTATCAGGCAGTATACCCGGCGACTCCATGAACGTTAAGCTACCTAAGTCCTCATTCAATGCACCCCTAACCTCCTCAGGGGCCTTAACGTCTACATAGTCCCCCACTGAGTCGATGTATATGTAAACCAGCGGTGTTAAGTCCGTTGACAACTTGGGGAGTGTACCCTCAATGAAGTTGACCGTGCTGAAACCCCAGTAGAGTGGTGGGAACCTTGGGTTACCCCACTCATCGTTAACAGCCACGTGGATCACGTAGTTAAGCCTTAAGTCAGGTGACGCTATGGCCTTAGCAGTATTAACCAGGACATCAACTAGGCGGCAATTATCAATACCCAGGAATAGTGGACTAATGTTAAACCCCATGACCACCAGGTAAGGTAAGTCACCCTCCCTCGTTATGACTAGGTCGTAGTAGAGTTCGTTTCTCAAGGTGAAGTCCACGCTATACCTAATGCCTAAACCGCTCACGCTGGCTTTGGTATAAAACACTGGTATTTCTGTTGGCAATCCCCTCGCCTTAACGGTTAAGTCACCGACCAGCAGCTGGGCGTTGGTGTAATCGCCATTGCCGACGTACACCACTGAGTCATAGCCACCCCTCAAGGCCCTTGCATAATCACCCCTCCTGCCGATTAGGGATTTATTGAAGTTGAGTACCAGTGGCCTATTGGATACACCCTCCCCTGAGAATAGTGGTGACAGTGAGACTGCGCCCACGTCATTATTGTTAATGATGACTCTGCTTAACGCCCTACTACCCCAATGGGGGGTTATTAGATATGTGAACTGCGGGTTATCCACTGTAGCAAGGGTTAACTCTATGAACTGCCTCACGGCTGGAGCAAGGTCCACTTGGCCCCTGACCCCCCTGCATATATCCTGGAGGCTAATGCCCTTCACTGATTTGGCTAGGTGCGAAATGTATTTAACGGTTAGGTCGAGGATGCCACGTGGCTAGGTTGATTAAGAACACCACCATGATGCTCCTGGTAATCCTAATCCTCCTGCTTAGGCGTGGTAGTGGGGATTTGCTTAAAGTTTACATCGACAACATTAAGGCCTTCAGGAGGCATGACCCTGGCACAGCTCCCTAATGCCCCTCGCCAGGTTAACTATGGACTGGTAATCCCTCTTAATCCTAACCTTCCTGAATAGAGGTTTCATCCACGGCCACTCGTGCAGTGTTGCATTGGCCAGGAGGCTTAGTATGGTCATCCCCTCGCTGTTCAGGTAACCGTCACTGTAGTAGGTTGAGAATGGGTTCTCGAGTAGGTTAAGCAATTTATCAATGTATGAACAATCCACCTTGCCTTGGTTAACCATAAGCAATCAGCCGAAGAATGAGTCCAGGGTTGTTGAACCCTTAACCTTATTCATACTCTTCTTAAGTCTCTCCAAGGCGTTCTTAACTCTATCCTCGCTGAAGTCATGCTCCTCGACCAGTAGCTTAACTACACCATCCTCATCAGGCTCCTTGAAGTTAACCTCAACATTCTGGTTAACCGGTGGGTTTAGGAAGAACTCCCTTATCTTAAATGGATCCACGGGAAATTGGGCGTTCTTAAGCACTGTGTTGAGTAGTTTATCTAGGCTACCGTGCTCCTGTACGAGCCTTAAGGCCCTCTGGGGCCCTATTCCGGGTACACCATCTGGGTTGTAATCCGTGCCGAGGATTATGGCTAGGTCTATTAACTGGGCCCTATCCCTTAGCTTAAGCGCCTTAAGTACGTCACCAAGCTCTATCAACTCTGGGTTAACCTCAACATATTCATCCTTACCTGGGAGTTTCCTCCTACCTGAAATGGTAAGATTCCTCACAAGTTTGGGTGAGCCAAATAGCAGTGAGTCGTAGTCTTGGCTACCGGCTGCCCAAACAACACCCCTACTGGCCATGTAGGCTGCCTGAGCCTCACCCTCACTGGGCGCCTGAACCCATGGCACACCCATGCGGTCGAGGAGTCTCTTAGCCTCATCAACCATGTCGTTGGTTATGAATAAGGCCCTCTGGGCGTACTTCCTAGCCTCAGTTCTCCTACCCTCCTCCATCGCCTTAACCCACTCCTCCACTGCCTTCTCCCTAACCCTCCTCCTCTTCTCGATTTCAAGTAGCTTCAGTTCAGGTGGCTTGCCGTCGAAGACGTAGACTGGCTTAACACCATACTCAAGTAGGTTGATTGTCCTGTACAGTAACCCACTCAGGTGGCTGGTGACCCTACCCTGGGAGTCCATTAGGGGTGTGCCGTCAGGCTGCCTTATTGAGGCTAGGAATTGGTATAGCGCATTATAGGCATCCAGGGCTATGACCCTCCCATTAAGTTGGTTAAAATCAATCCTCCTCCTTAGGTTATCCGGGATGAGCTTACCCAGCTCAGTAACACCCATACTAAGGCTGAGTTAAGCACCAGCGTATTAACCTATCCGTTTGTCCCTAGGTGTTTATTTGTTTATTGCGCCTAGGGGCTTCCACCTCGCCCACACTTCATGGGCTCCCATCTAGGAGGAACCCACCTTGGCTTTGGGCATCGCCTTCAATGCCCAGTGTATTGGTATTTTGTCTCTTGGTGCTTTGAATCCGCAGTTTTCGCAAACCATGATTCTGCCTTGTAATTGGGTTAACTCACTCCCGCAAATTGGGCATATTGTGCTTGGCAACCTCTTGAACTCATACGGCACACCATACCACTCTAGCTGGGCAATCAGTAGCTTAACGAACCTCCTCGTCTCAGCCAGGTAAATCTTCCTTAAACCGCTCGGTAGCTTCTCCTCGATTAACTCCCTCCTCGACTCCTCAATAATGTCGTCAATGATGACTAGTGCCCTATGCCTAAGGGCCTTCCTAACAAGCCTAAGGTTTAAATATAAGACTACACAGTCCTGGGTACGAGGTAATTGTGAGTACCCAGGAGCCCTGCCCCGTGGGCGAGCTGACCAGTGATGCCCCGAGGATGGGGGCATTAGCCCGACAGAGGATGAGTCAATAATTAGGATCGCTGGGATGAGGGGAACGGGGCATCACTTAGTATTCTCTCGACTCTATATATTATGCTGAATTTATCCACCTCCTCAAACTGTTCATTAACCCTTATTGAACCAACCCTAATGCTCCTTACACTGGCTAGTTCGGCATTACTCAGTCTCCTGGGTACTGTAACCACTATTTTACCTGCATTGTAGTAGATCCTCCTTAAGACCGCTAGTGAAACCAGGAAACCATCCACGTCCTCCAGCCCAACCAGTAGGCCGTTCTCCCAGTTTGGTTGAAGGATTAGGGCTACGCCACCTGGTATGCTTCTTAGTGTAGGCTCCTTAACGCTACTTGAAACCACCATTACCATGTTCTTCAAGGCGTCCACGTATATGGGCTTAACCTTTAGGTAAGTTGAGATTAACCTTGCAAGTCTTTCATCAAGTCTCCTACCGGTTATGGGCATATTAACCACGTTAACCTGGCTTAGGCTTAGTGTCAAGTCCCTTGAAGGTGATAGGTACCTGCCGTAGCCCATATCCCTATGAATCTTCCTATCATTCCTATCCCTAACCCTCATAGACGGTGGGGCATTGAGGACTAGGGTATTCCACTGGCTCAACCCCTTCACCAAACCATCAACCTCATCACCCTTCCTCATGACTATTACGTAACTTGGCTTAACGGCGGTTACAAGGGCCCTCTTATACTCAATCGCCCCCTCGCCCTCAACCCAGCCGTCTGTGTTGACCACTATTAAATCAGCCCCCTCCCTACCCCTAAGGTAATCAACAAGCTTAGTGACGGCATAAACAGCCCTATGCCAGTTACCCTCAAGGTTAGTTGAGCCTATGAAAACCTGCCTAAGTGGAATCATGAAGCTTAGGTGGGTTATTCTACCACTCTTCAGTACTGAGCAGGTTATTGTCGTGGGTGGACCTAGGTCATTTTGACCAGGGTCAGCATCAACCACACCCACCTTTAAACCCATTGATGCAGCCTTATTAACCAGTATGGTGGTTATCGTCGTTTTGCCTGAGTCCATTGCACCCATGACCACTACCACAGAGCCCTTTAGGCTAATGTTAAGTTTACTATCCCACTCATCAATCATCTCCTCACCGGCCTTGGGCTTATCGGCAAAGCCACCTGGACCGAGGACTAGTGATAGCTCAGTATCACTAATAGCCTTAGCCACAACCCTCCTAGCCCTAAGTATAGTCACCTTAGCCCCAGTCTCATACTGGGCACCCAGGAGGTATAGCGAACCCCTCAGCACCTCCACCATGGCCGGCCCCTCTATCCTAACATACTCACCATCACTAAGCCTAACCTTATCCACACCCCCTACAATACCCTCCTCCTTAAAAAGACTGTTACAATAGGGTGAGCCCAATGTCGAATTCAACGCTGCGTCTACATCATGGTATTATTCTTTAATGGGCCCGTAACCTTAAAAAGGGTTATCGAGGTGTATAGTGGTGATGCCTGAGGAGGAAGAGGGTAACAGGGAGGATATTGAGGAGGAGAATGAGGCTGCTAATGAGGAGGTTGCTGAGGGGGAGGAAGAGGAATCCACCACTGAGGGGGGTGGCTCCATTACCCAGGAGGGTGTGGGTGGAGGCGTGGTATACACCTTCACTTTCCCTAAGGGTAAGGATATTAGGTACGTTTTCCTAAGCCTAGCCCAGGTCCTAAATGAGGCCCTGTTTACTATGAGCCCTGATGGGATTAGCCTAAGGGCCGTTGACTCATCCAAGGTATCCCTCGTGATACTTAACATACCATCCACGGCCCTGGAGGAGGTTAACATAACGGACACTGTTAAGGTTGGCATATTGTTCGACACGGTTAAGAAGTTGGCGAGGAGGATTAGGGCTAAGGATAAGGTTGACATCGGTGTTGATAGGGGTAGGAACAGGTTCCTAATGACCATATACTACGGTTCTAAGGGGAAGGAGAGCGGCATGTATAGGAGGTTCTACCTACCCATCGTTGATGTCGCCCAGGAGGACATACCTGAACCTAAGATAGACTACCCGGTCAGGATTAGGATGAGTATGGATGCCTTCAGGGACGCCTTAACCATGGCTGAGGACATAAGTGACGCTGTAACATTCGCAGCCGACCCAGAATCCTTCGTTATTAAGGCGTCTGGGGAGGGTGGGAGGTACTATGAGGTCCAGTACCAAAGTACCGACGAGTCCTTCCAGGAATTCTCAGTGAGCGAGAGGCATGAGGCATCCTACTCCCTGGACTACATCATAAATATGAACAGTCAGATGGCGCCCATATGCGAGTACGTGACCATCGAGTTCGCCACCAATAAGCCCATTAAGTTAACGTACGAGTTCGCCTCAGGTTCATTAACATACTACGTGGCACCGAGGGCACTTTAACAGGCTGGTGCTTAAGGGCCGCTTGACTGTACGGATTCCGTGAGGTCCCTAAACAATATACCAACCTCATACAACTTGACTGTATCATAATGCCTCGGCCTACTTATGGTTGCTATGTATATGCCGTAGTCCTCATGCTCACCCTCACCTGGGCTAATTGGCTCGCCGTATGGTGAAAATATTATGAAGGATGATAGGCCACTGTTAAGCAGCTGTCCAATGGCATTGTCAATAGCCCTGTAGACACTGCACTTAATCGACCCATTGCTGTGGAGGAACCTGTCTGGTGCGGTTATGGAGGCTATTACAGGTGACTTACCCGCCGACTTAATTATGGTGTTGACGACTCCGTTAACCTCATCATCATAGGGCGTCGTTGCATCAAGCCTAATGCTGTAGGCTCCGTAGGTCGGGTTAACCACAGGTATGTTAACCAGAGTCGCCTTCGTTAACTTAACCAGGAGTGTTGACGATGGGTCACCTGTGGGGGTGGGGTCAGGCTCCATGTTGAGTATGGACCACCATGACTTATCGGGGTACTGGGGCCTCCTATTCTCCAGAACCCCCCTCTCAACCATGTTCATTAACCTGGGTAATACCTCCAAGTAGCATTCCGTGAAGTCACCATACCCCATGCCGTTTATGCCAAGTAGCACAGGGTACATTTAAGGTCGCCTAGTCCTCCAGGTATGCCTTAATCCTGTCCTGCAATATCTTCTTAGGTACAACACCAACAACCTGGTCCACGGGTTCACCATCCTTGAATATTATGACTGTTGGTAGGCTCATGACGTAGTACTTGGCGGCTATCTCAGGCTCCTCCTCGGTGTTTAACCTCCCGAAGCCGACATCAGGCATCTCCAGGGCTAGCCTCTTTATTATCGGCTCAAGCATGAAGCATGGGGCGCACCAGGTCGCCCAGAAATCAACCACAGCCACCCTGAAGGTTTTAAGGAAGTCATCGAAATTCTCCTTGCTCAACTCCACGACACCACTATACTTCATCTTCTTAGTCAGCTCCCTAGCCTTAGCCTCAAGGAGCCTATCAATCTCAGGATCTCTATCAGCCCCATTACTGGCCATAAGCGCCTTGCCCTCAAGGACTAATAAGCCTTTTGTTGCCAAATTCACCAAACAGCGGGCTTAATGAGCCTAGCCGCCGGTTTGATGGCTTAGTAGATGGTAGGCGTTAACCATGCTCCTCAACGACTCATTAACACCTATCAGTGGGTTCGCCGGATTATACGTGGTGAGGTTATTCAATGCATAATTCACGTAGATCCTTAATTGGCTTAAGTTCAACTCAACGCAACCTGTTTCATTAATTAAGTTAATCAGTGAGGTGACGTTATTTTTAAGCAGTTGGTACGCATCATAGAACCTTGAGGTGCAGCCACCAGCGCAGTTGCCGTACGGCTCACTGTAATTCAAGGCCCTAATAACCTGGGCAACTACCCCCCTTAACTTATTGATTAATACGCCACATTCATCACTAGCTATGTGCCTAGTGTGAAGCATGGCAACTGCACCCAGCATTAATGCCGCAGCTGCTACCAACACTAGTGTTAAGATTAAGGTTCCACGCATTGCGGTTTCCTTACCTACAAGGTTAATTTAATTTACCGTTCATTACCCACGTGGGTGTTATTAACCTTCCATCTGCCTGTACAGGTATGCCTTCTGCGGGTTGGTTAATTGGAGAAGCGTATTAACAAGCTCCTTAACCCTATTATCCTCCACGTCTAAGCCTGCGTACTTGGTTAGTAGTGTTTTGACGTAGTCCAGTAGCCTTGAGTCAACCCTAACGTAGGTGTCCACTAGGTCGAGTAGGTATGGGTAACCCGTGTTCGTTGTTTGTGATGACAGGTAACCGACGATGTTGGGTATGCCTAAGCCCCCTAGGTCAAGTATCTCAAGTTTGGTTGCAACCGCGGTTACGGGGGCCTTATAGAAGACTAGCCTCGTGTCTGCCACCTTAGGTATACCCCTTAACCTACCCCCATCACCGTTGAAAACCCTCTTAAGGTTTTCAAGCCCCTCGTTAAGCCTCCTCTCAGCCTCATCCTTACTCATCCCCCTCTTAACCTCGCAATCCATGTAGTTCACCTGAATCCACTTGGGCAGTATTTCGCCGTAGTTGCCTAAGTCAATGTACTCGCCCTTATTCAGCAGTAGACTGGCAATCAGCTTATCGTTAACTGAGAGGCAGTGGTTTACGTAAATGGACAGGTACCTTGACCTAACACGCTTAACAACCCCAACTATAGTTGTCCTAGTCCTCTCGGCCAGGTTAAGCATAACCTCCAGGACATCCTCAACCCTCCTCCTCACACCCTCATGGGCGGGTAAGTTGTAGGGGAGTGGATGCACGTATATCTCACCGTCAAGTATTATCATATCCATGCTCCTCCTGCCCTTCAACTTATCCCTCAACAACCTGGCCGCCATCTCCCTCTCCCTGATTTTAGACAACACCTCTATGGACTTGTTCAAATCACTTGAGTCCTCGTACAACACGTCACCTGTAACGTACCTATCAGTCCTCCCACCCACCTGACCCACGTAGCCGTAGGCTACTACGGTTAACACGCCACCCACCAGCTCCAGTGGTGATGGTGGGAAGCTTGAGTCTATGGCATAGGTGAAGTATCTACCCCCACCCACGCTTGGTATTGCGTTAATCCTGTCCGAGACCCTGGCCCTAAGTTCATTAACCTCACCCATCACAGATGTCAAATTTAGCTTACCTGCTATGTCTCTGGCCCCTTCGAAGAGAGCATTAAGTAGTGGTGGATCAACCCATAGGTCTATGGTGAAGTCACCCTCGTCGAACAAGTCACCTCACCTCCCTAATCTTCAGCAGTATCGGTTTCCTTAATGGGTTTAGTAGGCCAGCCACGAAGAACTCCCTAATGCCCAGTTGCGTTAACACAGACTCGTTGACGTCAGCTAGGTCCATGTAGCCACTTAACTCCCTTAAATCACCCTGCGTGGGTAACCTACTGAAGAAGACTGTGCCCAGGTTGGCTCTTACGTTGGCCGCTATGTCCCTTGCCATCCTCTGGCTGGCCAGTATTAGGCTGAGCCCCCACTTCCTACCCTCCCTTGACGTGGTTTCTATTGGATCCTTGCATATGGTCCAGGAGTCCTCTGGTACGTAATTCTGGGCCTCATCAATAACGAAGACTAGGCCAACGGGTGTGTTAACCTCACCGCGCTTAACCATGTCCCAGGCCTCGTTTATAACATCGGCTACTATGGCTTGCTTAACCACAAGGTCCGTGTCCTGGCTGAGGTCGATTACGGTTAACCCACGTTCAAGGGAGTTCCTAACTATGTCGCCTGGTTTAACGGAGCGTTTATTCAACTCCTCGAAGAATTCCTCATTAACGAAGTAGTCTATGAATAAGCCAGCCTTATGCACAGTGGCCTCTCTGGCGCTCATCCTACTCATGCTCTGCCTCAAGTGCTTAAGGAACTCCTGCTTCCCCCACTTCCCCACCCTCCTATTAACCAGCTCATTCCTATCCCCCTCACCCATGACGTAGGTTAAGACCGCGACCTCAAGGTACTCCCCGTAACTCTGCCAAGGCAACCTAGCCTTGGAGGCTAGTACCGATGCGATTGTTGGTGGGCTTATTGAAATCGCCTTAGACCCAACGGTATAGTCCTTGTAATAGGTGGAGTAGTCCACGCCACTGTGGTCAAACACAATTACCTTAAACCCATTCCTCAGTAGTTCATCAATAAGCCCCCTGATTAACCTGGACTTACCAACCCCAGTGGCCCCGAAGACACCTATGTGGTATTGTACGTAGGCTGGGTCCAGTGGAACCTCCCAGCCACTGTACTTGTGTGAACCAATGCCTATCCTACCACTTAGCTTAATGAAGTTCCCCAGGAATGAGCCATCCTTAATGACGTAAACCTTAGACCCTGGCGTGACCACCTGGGTAACCTCATCTAAGGTACCTTTATGTAGGTTGAGCATACCGTAAAACCTAACCATGGCTGACGTGTAGGGCATAAGAAGTGACGGGTCCATGATCTCGGGCCTATCTATGAAGGGTGTCCTAACCCTGTCCTTAACGATGGGTTCAAGCTTAGTCACCCTCCTTATGGCTCCAAAGAATAATGCGTTATTAATAGCCTCATCCTTAACCACAGCCAGCTGCTCCTCCACGGCGTACTCCTCAGTCTTCTTGTAGAACTGCATTGGGGCGTAGGTCGTCGTGGACCCACTGGTCACTATCCCAACCTCTATGCAGCACCTGCGGAGTAAATTCTCCATAAACCCCCTTTAACCTCCACGTGAGGTGATATAAACCTAATGCGTACACCGTGTTAGTTGCATCAGCTTAAACTTTTACCCTACTCTCTAGGCAACCCTTAAAGGCCCAGCTTATCCATTATGAGGGCCTTGTCTAGGTTTGAAATGTCGTTTATCTTTATGAATAACCCATTGCCGATCTTGGATATCCTCATGAGTAGATCAATGTCACTGTTATCACCCACTGCGATAGTGGATAGGGTAACCCCCATGCGCCTTAGCCTAACAGTCTCCCTAATGCAACTGCTCGCATTCACAGTCCTACCATCGGTGATGCATATAACGTGCTTATTTGGGTAACTGGACCTGGATAATATCACCCTAGCCTTCTCAAGTGCACTAGCTATGTTAGTACCACCCCCAGGGTAGATGAACCTGGTCATCTCCTCCATCTCACTCACATACACTTTAACCGGGTGAGGCCCCCATAGTATGTCGGCCCTGAAGTTGAAGAGTATCATTGACAACCTGTCGCTAGTCTTAGACAGGTACTTCAGGTACCTCACTATGGCCTCCTTGGCTATCTCCATCTTCGTGTAGACTCCGCTGAACTCCTTCATGCTACCTGAGGTGTCTAGGCAAAGTACAAGGTCCATTAACTTAACGTCTGCGTACTCCCTAACCACGATATCCCTTGTGCTTAGTGGCTTATTCATGAGAGTCTTCTTAGCCACGTTCATGGAGGTTTTATCCAAGTCTATGCTACTTGCCGGGTCACCAATCCTATACTCCCTAACCCCCGTTATGTACGTTGGGTAATTCGAGTGCTCAGTGAACCTTGAGACCCTAAAGGCACTGCCCATTGATGCCTCACGGGCAACGTTATCAAGTGCCTTAAAGACCCTTGAACCACCCTTACCTTGAATAGGCAGGAGTCCGTAGCTCACTAGGTACTTGCCCAGCTTCCTAAGTACCTTAACCTTCTCCCTGATGTTGGCCATTGGGTTAATGAACATGTTTATTAATTGCGCCAGATTAATGAAGTTCATGGTGCCCACACTGCCGTAAAAGACATCGTAAATCACGTTAGCCATCTCGTCACTTGACTCACTACCTGTACCCATCTCCTGATCCACCAGGTTACCAACATTACCCCTATCACCACTTGGGTTAGCCTGAGCCCTACTGCCCACGTTGCCCTTAACAAACCCCTCACTGTTCGAATCCACATCACTACCCCTCTGCCTGGGCATGTCCTCGAGTAGGTATAGGGCGTACCTAAAGGCCTCCTCAAGTATCCTACGCTTATCCACCCCACCGTTAACGTTAACTGACGTGTAGAGGTTCTCCACCCCAACCCTAATTATCCTCTCCTCCACATCACCCCCACTAAGCATTATGTTCGCTATAATATCCCTAAGCGCATACTCGTAACTCCTAACGGAACCCGGGCTTAGGACATCCTTATGGTTGCTTAGGTATTGGTAAACCCTACTAAGCACCATGGACACGAAACCCTCAATACTGTAATCCTCCACATTAACTAACACCCTGGGTAGCTTATAAACCATTGCTAGGGGTAATAAATGAAGGGCCAAATGTGAGCTACTAGGCAATAGTACTATTAGGATTTAAATGGGTATTAGTATCTGCTGCGAAACCTTAACCTACCTTCATTGGGTTTTTCATTATTATGAACATTGGTGTTCCTACATTATTCTGCAGTTGCTTAGGTATCAGCAGTGGTATTACTTCATTCACATTATTTAGGGCTGAGCCCGTTATGTTTAATGCCTGCTGTGGCGTTAACTTAATCTGGCACCCTGGGTAAGTCTTATTGATTAGGCTATATGAGGCTATTGGGTAATACACTAGGTATGCTTGGTTATTGCTCTCCACGTAGTTGACTAGGTAAATGAAGTTGTTTATGTAGGTGTAGTTTATGGCATTAATCACATCACCAGGCTTAGCTGCACCAATGCACTTCCACTGGAGCCAGAGGGCGACACTATCATTAAAGGCTGCAAGCAGTACAGCAGCGGCCGCTGGGTTGGTGGCATTAGCCTGTAGGTAACTTTGGTAATAGCCTAGCGCGTGGGTTGGGAAGTAGATGGCTATGTAGTAAACCTTACCACTGCTTATGAATGGCATAATCTGGCTGAAGTTGTAGACATCGAAGATGGAGCAGTATGGGCAGACTGGGTCAAGGAACTCAATCAACCAGATGGGTGCATTGGGGTTGCCATGGGTTATCACGAAGCTATCATTACCCTTAATCATGCTAAGAATCACGTTAACGGTACCGCTACTTAATGAACCAATACCTTCATTACTCTTTAAGCCACTGATGGGTGAACCACGAACAACATCACTAATGATAGTGGGGACATTAGGGTAGGCTCCAATGACGTAAACATAACCATTACTTGGCAATGACCTACCACCCATTAGCTGTGGTATGCCTGGGATGCTAATCGGGATAATACTTAGTGATGATAAGACAACCACGGCTGCTGCGGCTATTACCACCACGGCTACTATAATTACTATTCTTTGGTTCATTGGCGTAGCCGTGGTTATTAGACTAATAAATTTTATTCCTGCAGGAATCCTAACCTGCAATTAATTAACAGCTAGTTCAATGACCCTAGCATCACTTACCCTTGGTCTCAACCTGCTTGATGCAATGACCTGAAGCCCCTTACCCCTAGCGTACCTACCCACGGCGGATAATACACTGCCCAACGACTGCTCATCAAGTCCAATGTCGACCCCATCAATAATTATGGTTGAGTCCTCTGGGGCTAGGACTAGTTGAACAATTAGTGGTAGTGTTGATCTGACACCTAACCCGGCATTGTACAACACCCCCCACGACCCCCTAGCCTTAATGAAGCCCATAAGCCTATTGGGCGCTATGAAGCCTGCCGTCAAGTCCTCGACACCCAGTGCGCCCATTTCGCTTAGCAACTCCTTAACCTGCTCCCTGTAGCTAGGCACTGTCAGCATCCTTGATAACTGGTGCACGGTGTACTGGGCATCACCACCAACTGAGTAGTCAGGCAGTAGGTCAACGGTGGTTTCAAAGGTCCTCTTCCACCAGGCCAGCCTATTCTCACCGATGAAGAAGAACCTATCCCTCAACCCCTGCCTCAGCGAGAAGAGGACGGCCCTAGCAACCTTAACCTCATCAGGGGCCTCACCGCAAGTCTCCAGGGCGTCCTCATGCATCACGTGGTAGGGTGTTATGCATAGGTCCCCTGGCTCAGGCTTAAGGATCAGGTTCCTGCCGCCTAACCTACCGAAGGAGACCAGCAGTTTGTCGTTTAACCAAACCCCCTGCTCAACGTCACCTGTGCTGTGGGTGAAGCTGTAGCTATACGTTATGCTGCCTGAATCGACGTTAACCCCCGTATCCCTTAGGAATTCAACTATATGCTTATCTACACTGAACCTCAGGCTCACGGCAACCCTGTTGCTTGTGTCCATGTTCCTAATTACGTCAACTATGTCGTGAATCATGAGTAACCTACCCTCAATTATGAGTGCATCCTCACCCCTGGACTGCATTATGAGCGAAACGGCCTCGAGGATTGATGACTTGCCACTGGAGGGTGGGCCAACAAGCACGTTCAATCCATCGCCGAACTCCACGCAGACATCCCTAATAGCCTTAAAGTTGCTGACGCAAGCCTTAGTTATCATCAATGACCTTGATTGGGCTTAGTTTAAAGCATTAACGCAAGCAAGGCCACCTTAACCATGGGTGCATTAGGCGGCTCTCTTAACCTTGATAATGTTACCCTCGTAGGAGGTTATAACGACCCTATCACCCTCCTTAATGTCCTCAAGGGCCAACGCCTTCCAGTACTCACCCCTCACCTTAACTATACCCACCTGCCCAGCCTTAATATCCTCAGCCGCCACACCGGTTAACCCGGCTGTTGGGTAGTATAGTATGGTTGAAATTGGCCTAGCCCTAATAGCCCTGGCTATGAGCATCACTATCCATGCCGATAAGGCACCAAGGCCAATTATCTCAATGTACAGTATGATACTGAGTGTGGTTGGGCTATACTTAAGCGCATACTGGGTTGGCGTTGGGGCTGGGATGAGTAGTATTAGGCCCAGTGCTATTAAGGCGGCTCCAATGGTTATTAAGACACCGTGCAGCTTACCGCCACTATGCCACTCAAAGGCCATGAATAAGGCGCCCGTGATCATTAAGCCTAGGCCTGCGTAGCTTATCGGTAAGCCAAGCAGGGCCAGCATTACAAGCAGCACGGCACCTATGCCAGCTAGGTAAATGTGGGCTGTCAGTAAACCAGCCAGTATCAGCAGGACGCCTAGTATTGACAATACGTTTTCAATGACTGGGTTTTGGAGGGTTTCATAAACCTGGTAGTTGATGGATGGGGTTAGTTGGGTTATGGTTGGGCTTTCAATAGTCAACGTGTAGTTAACCCCATTAACGTTAACCGTGGTGCCGTTCATCATCGCCAACAGTTGGTATATGTTATCAGCCACGTAGTTAATCACGTGGTACCTTAAGGCCTCCTGAGGACCAAGGTTAGTGTCATTATACACGCATGACGCTGCGAAGGTTGTGTTCCTACCCCTAAACTCAGCGGCCTCAACGAAGTACTTGGCCACGGCGTTAAGTATCTTGGGCTCGGTTATGAAGATCTCCTGCCCAGTTAACTCATTAATCTCCACCGGTTGGCATGAACCAATCACGGTGCCCGGCGCCATGGCTGCCACCGTGGTTGACAAAAGGACTAATGTACCGCCTGACCATGCGTAAGAACCCGTTGGGTAAACGTAACCAACCGTCACGACATTGGTTGTTTCAAATAGGCTAACTATATTCAGTGCCGCATCCAGTAAACCACCCGGGGTCTTCATGTATATGACCAGTACGCTGTTGGGGGGCAGCTGGTTAATGACACTCCTCAACTCGTCGTAGGTGTTATCAGTTATCTCACCGTTCAACTGAAAGGTATAGACCTGGGTAACCTTTATGACACCTTGAGCATTAGCTACCCTAGGCATCAACATGACCATAATTAACAGAGCTATTACCAACACCAGTAAAGGTGTCATCCTCTTCATGCAAATTCACCTGGCGTATAACTATTTTTATTCGTGTTTTTAACTTTATTCAGAGTCGCTTATCCACCTTGACTCGAACCCTGCCCCTCCTGCAACCTACCCCTCAATGCCAGTGCTGCGGCCGTAATGGGCTCTAGGCTGCTTGGAACCACGAGTATTAGGTTATGTTCCTTAGCCACCTCAAGCAATGTGTCAAGTTGCCTTAGGGTTAAGGCCGTTGGGTTCTTTGTGTATGTTTCAGCAGCCTTTAAGTACATTTGAGACGCCTCGTAGTCGGCCTGGGCCAGTATGACCTTAGCCCTCCTCATCCTCTCAGCCTCAGCTTGGGCAGCCATAGCCCTGACCAGGGTGTCGGGCAGTTTAACGTCCTTTATGGCGACGCTCGTTATCTTAAGCCCCCACGGCTCCACGTGCTCATCAACAATTGCGGCTATCTTCTTAGCCACCTCCTCCCTCTGGGTTAGTAAAGTATCCAAGTCAACCATGCCCACCACGTCCCTCAATGTGGCGGCCGCTATCGTGGCCGCAGCCGTCCTATACTCCTGCACGGAGAGTACGGTGTTCTTGGCGTCCAGGACCCTCAGGTAGACTGATGCGTCAATGGAAACCTCAACGTTATCCCTAGTTAAGGCCCTTTGAGACGGCATGTCAATCATTATAGTCCTTAAGTCCACCGTTATCACCCTGTCTATTAACGGTACCACAAACACGATGCCAGGTCCATAGACACCCTTAAACTTACCGAGCCTAAGCTTAACAAGCCTCTGGTACTCTGGGACAACCCTTATGGCTGAGGCAAGTATGGGTAGGACTATGATTAACACTATTATTGTTATTACTATGTCCACTATTAGGGAAACGGCGCTCATATGACCTACTTTCCTCACCGGTGCTTTTAAACTTTTAGTGGCCTCTCATAAAGTATATTTATTAAACAACAGCATCAGCCTAATGCCTAAGGACATTGCGGATTTGCTTAGAAGCATTGCAGGCATTAAGAGGAGTAGGGGTGTCATTAGCCGTGAATTAGTGAGAGTACTTGAGGAGGTCTACTCATCAACGAGGGGTAACGTTGTTTACATAAGCAGCAGGGGTGTGGTTAATAAAGTGCAGAGGGTTAGGAGACTGAGTAGCAGTGATAGGGTGCTTATGAGGAATCTACTGAGTAACACCTTAAGTGAGGTCAACGCTAGGAGGGTTAATGAGTCTAGGGGCATTTACGCAGTCAGCAGAAGAGACCTAGCCTTAATTATCAGTAGGCTTAAGGAGATGACCAATGAGCAGTAACTACGGGAAAATCCATGGCTCTAACTAAGCCGGCTGAACATTTCATCACACCTCAGCCCCAGCCTCCTCCGCACCAATAACCTTAACCCACTGCATACACTTAAGAGTTTCCTAATCAGCCCCATCCATTCACCTCACTGAGGCTTCATGAGTGACGGCGAATGCACATAAGTTTAATGGCTGAATTAAACTTCCTCGTAACTACTACACGTTCCTGGAATTACCAGGGGAATACTGGCGATGGGAGGTAGCCTCACCAGCAAAGCTTTAATTAAGCCTCAACGCCTCTTTGACTGTGCTTACCCAGGCTCATGTTCAGGTAGGCATTGTTGGGAAGCCTAATGTTGGTAAGTCAACCTTCTTCGCAGCCTCAACTCTAATAGACGTCAAGATAGCCCCATATCCCTTCACCACCATAGAGCCCAACGTGGGCATCGGCTACGTTACCATACCCTGTGTCTGCAGGGATCTTGGAGTTAAGGATAACCCGAGGAACTCAATATGCATGGATGGGACGAGGTTAATACCGGTGGAGCTCATTGATGTGGCTGGTTTGGTACCAGGGGCTTGGCAGGGTAGGGGTCTTGGGAACCAGTTCCTGGACCACCTTAGGAGGGCCCCAGTCCTAATACACGTGGTGGACGCCTCTGGGGGTACTGATGAGGAGGGGAAGATTGTTAAGCCGGGTACACATGATCCCATGCTTGACGTCAAGTTCCTGGAGAATGAGGTTAACATGTGGATGCTCCAAATCATTAAGAAGGAGTGGGATAAGGTGGTTAGGCAGGTTGAGTACTCCAAGCAGAAGATTGACGACGTTCTGTACAGTATGCTGAGTGGCCTAGGTATAACCAGGGCCATCATTGAGGATGCCTTAAATCAACTATCCCTACTCAACAAGCCACCCCACCTGTGGGGTGATGATGCGTTAATGGACTTCGTCAGGTATGTTAGGGCGGTTGGGAAGCCCATGGTTATAGCCGCCAACAAGGCTGATATACCTGAGGCCGAGGACAACATCAAGAGGATGATGAGGGAACTAAAGAATTATAGGGTAATACCCACAAGCGCCGACGCTGAACTAGCCCTCAGGAGGGCCGCCAACAAGGGCTTAATAAGGTACATTCCAGGTAGCCAAGACTTCACCGTAACCAGTAACCTAACCCCCGAGCAGTCTAAGGCCCTTGAGAGGATAAGGGATATTATGAGGAAGTGGGGAGGGACGGGGGTTGTTAAGGCCTTAAACACAGCTGTCTTCGACGTCCTAGGTATGATTGCAGTCTACCCCGTGGCCGATGAGAAGAGGCTCACGGACACTGAGGGTAGGGTGCTACCAGACGTCTACCTACTGCCCAGAAACGCCACGGTCCTGGATCTGGCCTCAGCGATACACAGTGACATAGCTAAGAGAGCCATGTTCGCCGTGGATGCGTTAAGCGGTAGGAGGATTGGGCTTAGTGATAGGCTTCAACACAGGTCAGTGATTAGGATTGTCACCTCCAAGTGAAATACTGCGGTCAGTGTGACTAGTATTACCGGGAATCAATGAATAAGTAGACCTATCCTTAATGAGGCATTGGTGAATACTGCCGGCTAACCAACGTCAACCCTAGGTAAATTGATGATAAGGTGTATAAAAGTTAAGTTCAATGGGGCATGGGAATATGGGTAAGGTTAACCCGGCGGTGCTTGAGTTCGAGACCATGGTTAAGGATAAGGAATCGTACGTTAAGTTCATTGAGGAGTGGGTTAAGCACTCCTGGAGGTGGGCTAAGGAGAACAAGTACACCACCGTGTTCAAGATCCAGGCGTCGATATTGCGTGCAATTAGGGAATACCTAGACTCCCAGGGATTCGTCGAGGCACTACCACCCATAATAGGCCCAGTCACTGACCCTGGTATTAGGGGTGCTAAACAGGCAACAATAGATTTCTACGGCCACGAGTACAAGGTCATGTCAAGCGCCATACTTTACAAGCAGTATATGGCGGCCGTGCTCGGTAAGGTCTACTTCGTATCCCCCAACATTAGGCTTGAGCCCAATGACAGTGTATTCACCGGTAGGCACCTTGTCGAGTTCTTCCAAGTTGACCTTGAGATCCTCAACGGCACACTTGATGACGCTATGAAGGTTGCGGAGGGTTTATTCACATACGTCGCCAAGTACATTAAGGATGTTCATGGTAAGGATCTGGAGAAGATGGGTAGGAGCCTACCTGACTATAAGCCACCGTTCCTACGATACACCCACGCCGAGGCCGTTGAACTGGTTAACATGCTTGGGTGCAGGAACCCGCAAAACACTGAGATACTTTGGGAGTGTGAGAAGGTACTTTCAGCTTACCACGACACCCCAATCTTCATATACCAGTACCCCAAGGGCTCAAGGGGGTTCTATAATAGGGAGGACCCAGGTAAGCCAGGCTACCTAAGGGACTTCGACATGCTCTACCCCGAGGGCTTCGGTGAGGCCATATCAGGCGGTGAGCGTGAGTACGAGCCTGTTAAAGTGATTGCAAGGATAAGGGAGTCAGGTGAGGACCCGAACAAGTACAGGTGGCTACTGGAGATGCTAAAGGACTTCTACCCACTTAAAACGGCAGGCTTCGGTATTGGCGTTGAGAGGTTCACAAGGTTCATATGCGGCCTTAGAGCTGTCTGGGAGGCCAGGCCATACCCGAAGGTGGCCGGCATAGGCCCAGCACCATAGGTGGTTTTAATGTTAGAGTGGGTGGCGTTAAAGATAGGTGAACTGGCGCTTAGACTTAAGGCAAGCCTAATCACCCTGAGGGGGATTAGGGACTTCATAGATGATTACCCCATAGATGAGATACTGCTGAAGGCCATTAAGGGCGAGGAGGGTGTTTACCCATTCGGCGAACTAGCCTCCTACGGGGCCGCAATGCTGGGTGCGCCAATTAACCGAAGGGGGTACCCAAGGTTCCTAACCATCGATGATTTAATCCTGGTTCCACCGGCCTTCACGCCAAGGAGGCTTGAGAAGATGGCTGAGTTGCTTAGGGAGCCCGTGTTCACCGACGTCAACCTGGAGGATGATGTGGGCGGCTTAAAGTCATCAATGCCCCTTGTGGTTGCTTCAATGGGTTCAACAGACATAGCTAGCAGGTACAGCATAGCAATAGCCAAGGCGGCCGCCAAGGAGGGGATACCATTCGGCATAGGTGAGAACGTACACACGGTGAGGGGTTATGATAGGAGATTGACGAGGGGTCACCCAAGCTTCAAGGAGAGGGTAATGGCGTACCTAACGAACATGGACAAGTACGGTGGTGTATTCATCCAGCAAAACGTCGAGGACGCCTACGATGAGCATTGGAATAAGGTGTACAGTGATAAGGACCTTGAACCCTACATAGACGAGGGTAGGGTGGCATTTGAAATAAAGATTGGGCAGGGGGCTAAGCCAGGCTTAGGCGGGGTGATTAAGATGAGGAGGGAGGATGCAGTCAAGGTTAGGGAGAAGTACCACTTCCTAGAGGACCCCTTGAAAACGGATAGGAAAACCGTGGAGAGGTATTCCGCACCGGGCACGTATACGGCAGACATTCTGAGGGGTATGATTAGGCTTATGAGGACAAGCTATCCTAGGGTCAAGATATGGGTTAAGGTGGGTCCATTCAGGGACGTACTGGACGTCATAAAGGTGGCCTATGAGGAGGGGGCCAACGCAGTCATTATTGATGGGAAGGAGGGCGGCACAGGGATGGCGCCATCAATTGCCATGAAGGAGTTGGGCTACCCAACAATAGTCGGGTTGATTAAGATTAGGGAGGCGAGGCTAATGGGCATTGATGATAGGATGAGCCTTATGATAGCTGGGAGGCTATTCAACGGCGCCCACATAGCCAAGTCGAGGGCATTGGGTGCCTCAGCGGTCTACGCAGGTAGGCCATTCGTGGTGGCAGCTATGGTTAAGGGTGAGGCCGGTGTCAGGAACCTCATTAGGGCCACTAGGGTTGAGACCCAGATGATAGTGTCTGCACTGGGCAAATACAACATTAGGGATGTCTCCCAGGAGGACGTGGCTTCACTCAACAAGGACCTGGCCACCGCACTGGGCATACCCTACGTCTACTCTAGGGAGTTTTAACTGCCCATTTAATAACATGGTTATTGGATATTAATAACCGAGGAATGATTTAAAAATTCAACCGCGTCGGCTGCACTATGTGGCTTAGTGACGAGTTCCCAAGGGACCTAAGGATCCTCAGGGAGAGGAGGCCATTGGTACACCACTTCATGAACTTCGTAGTCATGAATGATGCAGCCAACGTGACACTGGCCATAGGGGCATCGCCAATTATGGCCCACGCCAGGGAGGAGGTTGAGGAGTTGGCCAGTAAGGCCAATGCATTATACATAAACATAGGCACCTTGGATGAGTACTGGGTGGAGTCCATGATAATCGCCGGTAAGGCCGCTAACAGGAATAACGTGCCCGTTCTCCTCGATCCTGTGGGCGCTGGGGCAACTAGGTATAGGACGGAGACCGTTAAGAGGATACTGAGCGAGGTGGAGGTCTCTGTGGTTAAGGGTAATGGGGGTGAGATGCTCTCCCTAGCGGGCATCACAGGTGGTGTTAAGGGGGTTGATTCAGTGGCCTCAGCTAACCTGGATACCGCAGTTAAGGTTGCTGAGGAGTATGGAGTTACAGCCGTGGTTACTGGCCCATGGGACTACGTCTCCAACGGTAAGAGGGGGGTTGTTGTTAAGAACGGTACACCACTGCTTCAATACGTGACAGGGTCAGGGTGCATGGTTGGTTCTGTAATAGCCAGCTTCATGGCCATTAACAGGGATTTCGTTAAGGCATCGGTGGAGGGGTTAGTTGCCTTCGAGATAGCCGCCGAGAAGGCTGAGGTCAGGAGTAAGGCACCGGGCACCTTCAAGCAGTACCTGATTGATGAACTATACAACTTAACTGGGGATGACTACGTTAAGATGGCTAAGGTTGAGGTGGTTCAGTGAAACTGCCGAGGGGGATATACGGCATAACGGACGACAGCTACAGGGTCAAGAGCCATGTTGAGGCGGCCAAGGTTTTCCTGGAGGGCGGGATTAGGATAATTCAGTACAGGCGCAAGGAGGGTAGCATTAGGTTAATGCTTCAGGAGGCCAGAGAGATTAGGAAGCTGTGCAACCAATACGGCGCATTGATGATCGTCGACGACAGAGTCGACGTAGCGGTGCTGGCTGATGCCGATGGGGTTCACGTAGGCCTTGAGGATGCCCCAGTTGACGAGGTTAGAAGGAGGTTTGGTGGGTTGATAATAGGCGCAAGCGCGAGCACCGTTGAGGAGGCCATTGCCGGTGAAAGGGCTGGTGCCGACTACCTTGGGGCAGGTTCCATATTCCCAAGCTCAACCAAACCAGACTACAGGATACTTGGGGTGGAGGGCTTGAGGAGGGTTGTGAAGGCGGTAAGCATACCAGTCTACGCCATAGGTGGCATAACGCTGGAATCAATACCTACAATTAAAGCTACTGGCGCATGGGGGGTTGCGGTTATCTCAGGGATACTTGCAGCAGATGATCCGGTGAAAATGGCTAAAGCCTTTGTGGAGACTTGGGGGAATGCCTAATTTCCCTTAAACCAATACGTAGAATTATCAATATCTAAGTATTATACATAAGTATAAGCGTGAATCTTAAAACTAATACATATAGATACACATCCATGGCAGCTACTACACAGGAAATGAGCAAAAGCGAGATAGCTAGGCATCAAGCTAACGCCATAGTCAAGTTAGTCATGTACATAGTGGTTTACGTAGTTGTCGCGGCGGTAGTACAACTTTTAATAACAAGGTTTATACCTAGTGTTAAATCATACCAAGTCTACATAAATGTACTTCTGGCGCTAGCCTTCGGCTACCTGATAGTATCAGCCTTCGCTGATGTGATTTACTGGGCAATGAGGTTCAGGTATGACCACCCAACAGCCAGGGCTATGAGGAATGTGTTCCTCCTGATAGGTATTGGCGCATTAATAGCCAGCATAGCCGGGGCTATTGGAGGAGGTGTAGCTGGTGTGGCGGTTGGCGGCTTCCTCGGCATAGTTATTGGGTTTTCCGTTCAGCAGGTACTTGGCCAAGCCGTGGCTGGATTATTCCTGCTGTTGGCAAGGCCGTTCAAGATAAGTGATCACGTTAACCTGCTTGGTGAAGACGGCATTGTGAACGACGTGGCCATATTATTTACAGAGGTTATCAAGAGTGATGGCACTAAGGTTTTAATACCAAACAACTCCATCATAGGTAACAAGATTTACCTGCTACCTAAGCAGCAGCCACAGGAACAGAAATAATCGAAGCATAAAATTCTGTGAGTAAAAATAAGCCTCATTAACTCATTTTTACCTTAAATGACCCACAATACCCCAATTATGGAATGTCTAATAGCATCCAACTGCTCAGCGGTCAGCTTAACACCCCTATTAACCATGGGGTGCCTAACCCTCACCTCAACATCCCTACCCTCACTCAGCATCCTGCCAAGGCCGGTGGCGGATGCCTTAAGGTAGTGTATGCTCCTTGGTAATGCCCCTGGGGCGTAATCCTCTGGGTATATTGGCTTAGCGGTAATTGGCTTGCCATCTATGATTAAATCAACGGCCCCCTCTATCCCCCTGTACCTGGGTAGTAGGTTCCTTAACTCATCGTAGTTATTGATGTGTATGAAGACTGTCATTGTTAGTTCATCGGCCTTGGGAACCATTGGGTTGTACGTCCTAATGGCCTCCCTAATCACCTCAACGTCATCCGTGCCCTCCAGGAATACAGTCTCCTCTATCTGAAACCAAACGGTGGCGGCATCCTCAAAGAGTACCGTTACCCTATCATTGACGTTAACGTACCTATTCCTCTTGTAGTCGGAAATCAGCCTGTAAACCTCACTTCTAATACTTGAATACTGCGATGGTGGGTATATTTTTAAGACGTATTCAGATAGTTTACTGGCCATTTTAAACTACACCCATTAAAGCCTACCGAGGGTCTCATCCTCAACCTCGGTTTTCACACCCCTAGCCTTATAGTACTTCTCAAGGGCTTCATTGAACCTATTGGCGTGGAACCTCTCAACCTTAGCAACAGCCTCAAGCCACTCAGCAACCTCAAGGAACCCCTCCTCCCTGGCCACCTTGGCGAAGCCTGGGTACATCTGGGTCCACTCATAGGTTTCACCGTATATGGATGCCTTAAGCGCATCCTCAACAGTGTTTATCTCAATCTCGGCCACGGGGTCGACTCCAAGGAACATTAAGTGCCCGAAGGCATGTCCAGTCTCGGCGTTGGCGGTTTTCTCGAAAACCTCAGCTATATCGTTCAACCCCTGTTGCCTAGCCAACCTGGCGTAGTACAGGTACCTCCTGTTCGCCATGGATTCACCCTGGAAGGCGACCTTAAGGTTTTCATAGGTTTTAGTACCCTTTGGGATCCTACTCTTAGTACTCATAGTTAACCCAGCATTAACCTAATTATAAATATTTCGCCCTAGAACCAAATACGAAAACAAAGACTATTAAAACTATTCATGGTACTTAGCGTTGGTTAGATGCCTCTGGTTTAGAAGCGCCTGCGCAGTCACCGTAAACTATTATGTTTAGGTCCTTAACCTTAATACCCCTCTTACTTAACTCATTCTCAATGAAGCCAGTATCCACGTACACATCCGTTATCTCACCGGTATCCTCGCACATAATGTTTATGTGGGGTTGCTTCCTAACCTCGTACCAAGTCTTACCATTAGCCTCAAAGGATCTTAAAATACCAGAATTAACAAACGCCATTAACGTGTTGTACACGGTTGATATACTTATGCTAGGCTCCACCCTCCTAACCTCATTAAGCAGCTGGGTTATGTTGAAGTGTCCACCGTTAAGCAACACCCTCAGTATAGCCACCCTCTGTGGCGTGACCTTCAATCCCCTACTCCTAAGTAGGCTAGTGGCCTCCTCCTTACTCATGGGTATAGCTACTTCGAAATAGTAATAAATTTTTCTAACGCCGCATTACTGATGCATCCTATGCATGACTCATGCGCACGTTGACGTTAAGTGAGTTATGTTCTTAAAGCCTCAGGGGAATCCGGTATCCTTAGGTATGGATGTGATGAATGATAGCACCTACGCCTTGTTAGTTGGTGTCCAGAGGTTTAGCCTACTCTACGCAACATTATACATACCCCTGGCCTTTAAGGCTGATACTTACCTATGGGTGTCATTGGGCTACGCCGCATTAGCCGTAGGCGGTTTAATGGGGTACCTACTCGGCTTCAGAAGGTGGTTCTCCATACCAACCATCGTATTGGCGGTGCTGGTATTACTCTACAAGCCGCTGCTGATACCACTATTGGGTTTCCTCGGCATGCTACACTCAATCATAGTACCCAACGCCTACGTAATGTTCGGTAACAGTGGTGTCGCAAAGTCATACACGGCCTCATCAATAGCCTACCTACTCTCCGGGTTAGCCATCTACTTCACTAAGGAGCCTGTACCATTATTAGCAACCCTACTGCTAATACTCCTACCGGCAATTAGGCGTAGCGTTAGGGAATCAATAGGGTACATGTATTCATTCATGGTTAACCTAGACTTCCTGTGGGTAATCCCATACACGGTTTCAACATTCATAGTTGGTGGGTTATACACAGTATACCTATCCACCATGCCCAACTTTGATGGGTACGAGAAGGTTATCCTGGCTCTATCGGCGGGTTTAATGGGCGTGTTGAGGTGGATTTCAGACAGGTTTGTTGATGAGGTACTTTGGATTAGTGTTGCCTTAACTGGGGTCATGTTCATACTTTACTCATTTTACCCAGGCGTGGTAACCGCATTACTGTTCATAGTACCTTACTCACTAGTCTACCCACTGGTCACCATGTCTGCCGGTAAGGGCAGTAGAGACCCCATGACGAGTATCAACGCCGCCTTCGCAGGTACATCAACTGGGGAGTCCATAATGCCGACGCTATTCCACTACAACAGGTACTTGGTCATAGCCCTTTCAGCGTCCTTAATAATACTACCCCTGGCTGCGCGTTATGGTAATAGGAGGTTGGGGTTAAGCCGCATTGCCGTTAGGTGACCTCGAGTACATCGGCTCCCTGTATTGCACTGTAAGTCGCACTGTAATCACCAGGGGTACCTGTACTAAGCCACGACCTCGGGTTAACCTCCACCGCAAGCACCTTGGCGTTGTCATTCACGGCTAGTTTAATGGCGTCGGTGAATTCGACAATAAACCTACCATCATCCTCCATTTTCCTCAATGCATCATACAATACACTGTACCTAAACATGTAAACCGCCGTTAACGCCAGGTCAGATTTAGGTTCCCTGGGCTTCTCGGCAATATCAATAACCCTGTAAACGCCGTCACCAACCTTCGTGAAGCCTTGCAGTACGCCGTATCTACTTGGATTACTAACCCTCCTGACGAAGACTATTCCATCGGCGTCATGCTCGTTTACGAGTTTAATGGCATTCGTTAGGATTGAGCTTTCATTGACGAGGAGGCCATCATCCGCGTGCACTATGACCCACTCAACACCGTTAAGGCACCCCAGCCCCCTGTACACAGCGTCGCCAAAGCCCCTGGGTTCAGGTTGGGTTGTGAAGTCAATGTTGAAGGTTCCCCAAAGGGCCTTAGTGTACCTCACAATGCCCTCATCATCAACCCTCCTGGTTATGCATATCCTGCTGCAGCCAACCCTGGTTAAGGCTGTTATTATTAAGTCCAGCATGGGCCTTATGTGAGGTTCCCTATTAACCTTAACCACTACTGGGAGAAGCGCCTTCGGGAAGACCAAGGTCCACGGCCCATTCCTAGAGCCTAAACCAGCTGCCGTAACCACGGCGCCAATGTTCATTGAAACCTTAACTTAACCGTTAATATAAGCCGCACTCACCTGAGGTGAGTTACCTGGCATCTACCTGTATTGATTAACCACATATTGGGTTGAATACCTACCTAAGCGACGTCATTGAATAGCTTCACTCATCTCGAATGCCTAGCCCCTTTAACCAACTCGTCAACGTAAATGTTTAATGCGGCAAAAACCACGGTTAATACCGATATCACTGTGGCCGCCGCCAGTATGGGGTTCATGCCTGCACCGTAGTGGTACCCATTGGCTATTAGCCATATGAACCAGGCTAGGAAGCCTACCATTGCGCCGGCGTAAGCTACATTAAAGTACTTCGTCACGGTAATGAGAACCTTAAGGTAATCCATACTCAAATTCATAACCCTCGGTCTTTTAAACATTACCGGTGCCACATTGGCTGCATTTACTTTTGCCGAGAATTAAGGCAAGCTAGGGTTTAAAACATGGCTGCAGACCGCTTTATTAAATATCTACATTCACTCCTTATTAATGGTAGTGGCTTCAATGAACTTAACTAAGCCACTATATAAGTGATAAGGGATAGGGAAATTGATAACCCTTAAAGAGGGGTATCATTTGAAACTCAAATTGCAACTGAATCCCACCCTTTAGGGGTAGGATAGGGTCATTGGTATAGTTGCCTTGCGGATTCTTGAATCTGCCTAAGCAGTCTCTCCCAGCCGCCGTAAATGGTCCAGCCACCATCAACTGTTATTAAAGCACCAGTCACGTATGATGACAGTTCAGAGGCGAGGAAAGCTGCAACGTAGGCCACCTCCCTGGCATCACCGTACCTACCCATCGGTACCCTACCCTCAATATCCTGCCTGGTGTACTCACCCCTAGCTATGTTAACCTCCTGGGCCGAGGACCATATGTAACCTGGGGCTATTGCATTAACCCTAATGCCCAACGGAGCCCACTCAACCGCAAGCACCCTGGTTAAGCCCACTAACCCAGCCTTAGCCGCTGCGTAGGCTGCCCGCTTGGGTAGCGCCACTATTGGCCCAACCATGGAGGCTATGTTTATTATCGACCCCTTAATCCTCTTATCAACCATGACCCTCGCCACCAGTTGGGACATGTAGAAGGCACTGAATAGGTCTATTCTAAGAGTCCTCTCCCAGTCATCAACACTTAGGTTCAGGCTATCCCTAATCATGTTTATCCCAGCGTTGTTGACAAGAACATCAACCCTACTAAACCTATCAACAGTCGTCTTCACAATGTTTTCGCAGTCCTCATACCTACTAACATCCCCAACAACCCCAGTGACCTCCCCCTCACTGACCTCCTCGTTAAGTCTCTTAACAGTGTCCTGAACCTCATTGGCGTTCCTGGCGTTGATAACCACCCTTGAACCCATCTCCTTAAACACCCTAGCTATCTCATACCCAATACCCCTGGTTGACCCGGTTACTATCACCACCTTACCCTTTAAATCTGGGAAGGCAGCCTTATACTGGCTTGGGCTACCCATAGGTCCACCCCATTAACTGGTTAAATAAGCATTACATAGGACCTAGTATCACACAGCCCAAGGGCTGAGTATACTCTGTGGGGGCTTTTCAGACTCAAGTAATCACCACTATGGAGAGTTAAACCCACTTATGGTTAATTCCATTACATTAATCCACCGAATACTGATCGATCTTGGTTGAGTCAATGTGTGAAGCCTCATGTATGAATAATGCTTAAATACGCCGTTAGGTTGATTCAGGTTGATGAAACCCTACACATTAACAATAGTGGTTGCTGTGGCATTACTGGTTGTGATAGCGGTCTTAACCTACATGTACGTCACCACTAGGGTTAGTTTAAACTACGTGAATGATAGGTACATTAGCCTCCTCAACTCCGTAACTGAACTTCAACTGATTAGGAATGTACATGGTTCATTGCCTGTCATTAACGTCTCCGCCGTCTACGCCACCATGGATGGTTATGCCATTGTCCTCACGATTAGTAACCCTGAGAACTACACCCAATACCTCTACTATGTTGACGTAACCTCACTCCCCTATTCACTACGCACTTACTACGTAGGCAACGTGGCGATTCCACCCCTAAGTAGGATCACATACCCCATCTTCGTCTACGTTAATAGTTCAGCCTTAACCGTAAGCACCATATACAACTTTAACCAGGTGGCCGGTGGATCAGAGTCCACTAGGATAACCGCCATTGGGCCAGTCTACTACTCGCTAAGCACCCTACCAGGCTCAACCATGACCCTAAGCTACTCGCTGATTAATGGTTCAACAATCACGTATCCATACGTCATAATGAACTTCACAGTCCTTAACAACACAATATACGCCAGCGCCGTCACCAGCGACTCCTGGCCCTCTGAGGTGCTACTCTCCTACCTATCACCAAGGCCATTCACGATAACTGGCTACAGGCTCATCGCACCCAACGGCACAGTGATGCTCTCCTGCACATCCACATCAGCATCCACCTACCCCAACGGCACCATTGTTAGCTACATACCAACACCCGTAGGCCAAGTCTACCTACCACTGTATAATGCATCTGCAGTAACTACAATACATTACTGGCTGGGTAGCTACTGGGATACCTTTACCTATAACGTTACGTCAACATGCCTAGGGTCGTTCATACTATTCTCGAAGCCATCAATACACTATGAACTTCAAGTAAACTACTCAATAAACGGCGAGGAGAAAACCTTAACAATCCCAGTAACCTTCTACACAACGTCAATACTAGCCTGGAGCTAAGCAGACTCCCTTAACGATAACAGTCAAGTCTCACCATTCATGGCGGTGGATTTATAAATCAGCCTTTAAGGTATTTAGTAACCCCCATGATAGACAGGATAACAACCAAGAGACCCCAAAGTGAGAAAAACCGCCTTTACAGGGCAGGGATCATCAATAACTCAAATTCATTCTAACATCTGGTAAGTGACTTAACAACACTACCGATGACTGGTAACTGGCGGGCCCGCCGGGATTTGAACCCGGGTCCTACGGCTCCGGAGGCCGCCGCTCTAATCCAGGCTGAGCTACGGGCCCATTACCTTAACCCACCTATTAGTGTATTTTAGCGTTCCCGTACCTTAATTAATTAATACCCTATGCTTTTCTTTTAATCATTAGCTATGGTGTAGTCTACGCCTGTTAGCCTAGCGGCCTCATCCAGGATCCTTAACTCACTCCTTGTTGCTAAGGTAATGGCCTTACCCCTATTATTTAACCTAGCCGTCCTACCAATCCTATGTATGTACGTTTCAGGGTCCCTTGGGGCATCGAAGTTCACAATCAGGTTAACGTCAATGATATCAAGGCCCCTTGAGGCTAGATCAGTGGAGACTAGGGCGGCATCCCTCATCCCCCTAAACCTAGCCAGCGTCCTCTCCCTTACCTCCTGCCTTAAACCACCGTGAAGTAACATTACCCTTAACCCATCGTTGCGCAGTTGAGTATACAGCCTATACGCCCTCTCCCTAGTGTTTGCGAATAATATTGACAACGCACGACAAGCTTCGCCCTTTAGGGCGGGGTCACCCCACTACGTGGGGATCCGGCGATAGGTTTATTAATCCCAGCTTTGTTAGTGTAGTTAGTGCTTGGGGTGGTGCCCCCGAGAAGGGGGTTATTTCCCTCCGTCAGATGAGCCGGTGGGGCGATACCCCACCCTTATCACCACCCCAAGAACGAAAACATTAACCCCCAAAGAGGGGGCAACGGACGAGACCCCCACAATGAAACCCCACCCCTCAGGGTGGGGAGGGGGTCATTTACTGCCCATTACCATTCCTCTGGCTAACGCATACTTACTTCTCCATGAGCCATCTGTTATGTAGACTAGTTGCTCAACCATGGGCAATTCATACTGGTGGGCACCCATGCGTATTATGAATGGGTTCACTAGGATTTTATTAATGGCATCCCTAACACTCATGGGTAATGTAGCAGTTGCTGCATGGGTCTGCCTCCTATCACCGGCTAGGCTGGATATGGTGTTTATATCATTGATGAACCCCATGTCAAGCATTCTATCAACCTCATCAATTATAAGGTACTTGACGTTACCAAGATCCACCACCGACCTATTGGCCAAGTCAAGTAGCCTACCTGGGGTAGCCACCACCAATGATGCATCCCTGAGCGCCTTAACCTGCTCAGCGTAGCCAACACCACCGTACACCACGGCACCTGTGAAGCCGATGTACTTGTTGAAGGACTTGAATTGCGAAGTTATCTGAAGTGCAAGTTCACGGGTGGGGGAGACTATTAGCGTCTCCGTTAATCCACCCCTCATCATGTTCATGGTTGGGAGTAGGTATGCTGCGGTCTTACCGCTTCCGGTCCTAGCCTGCATTGCTACGTTAAAGCCATCAAGAATCTTAGGTATGGCACTCCTCTGCACGTCAGTGGGTTCGCTGTAGCCGCAGTCCTTGATTGCCTGCCTTAATTCATCCCTAAGTAGGTTGAAAACCATGATCTCCAGGCCCCTTAACCTAGACACTAATAAAACGGTGCCTTTAGATGCTCAAGGGCAAGAGATGATAATTGTTTACTAATATAAATAAATTTAATATAAATATTACTGAGATCATTTACTAATATTAGTAAAATAATCATACCACTACCATAGCGTAATGCTTAAAAATAAGCTACTGGTGTATAATAGCAGAGGGTTAAATCCCGGTTAATGTGTAAAAACATGGGTTTTTCCCTTCCCCTCACATATATATTGCCGGTAATACTTATAAACCAGGTAAGGCATAACCACCGGGATAGGTGGGATTGTGGCGGAAACAGACTAGGCATAGGAGGGTACGTGTTTAAATGCCCAAGGTGTGGTTACGAGACCGAGCCAAGCCCAATCAACTTCACCTGCCCAAGATGCGGCTCACTAATGGAGGCCGTGCTAGCTGAGTTGCCGAGAGATGTTAGGTTCAGGTACAGGAGGAGACTGGGGGTTTGGTCCTACGTGCAACTCCTCCCTAGGCCAAGGGTAAGGGTAACGCTCAATGAGGGTGGGACACCGTTGATTAAGGTTGGTAAGGGCCTTTACGGTAAGTTTGAGGGGCTCAACCCAACGGGCTCCTTTAAGGATAGGGGGATGGCTGTGGGGGTTAGTTTAGCCAAGTCAATGGGTGTGCGCAGCGTCGTGGTGGCCTCCACTGGTAACACCGCGGCCTCAGCCTCGGCTTATGGGGCTAGGGCTGGCTTAAGGCCAATAGTACTGCTGCCCAATGGTAAGGTGGCTAGGGGTAAGTTAATACAGTCCATTGTGCATGGCGCAAGTATAATGGGTGTTGAGGGTTACTTCGACGATGCATTAACTGAGGCCCTTGAAATGTTCAAGTCTGGTAAGGCATACTCCCTTAACTCCATCAACGTTTGGAGGCTTGAGGGGCAGAAGAGCATAGCCTACGAGATCTATGAGGAGGTTAAGGTACCCGACAACGTAATAGTGCCGGTGGGTAATGCCGGCAACATATACGCTATATGGAAGGGTTTCTGGGAGTTAATGCAGGCTGGCTTAATAGACAAGCTACCTAGGATGATAGGGGTTCAGGCGGAGGGGGCTGCGCCACTCTACGAGACGTGGCGGAGGGGGGTTGATTCGTTAATAGAGGTTAATGCACCAAGGACCATAGCCTCAGCTATAAGGATTGGTAAACCCGTTAACTGGCTTAAGGCCATTAAGGCTGTTAAAACCACCCACGGCCTAATAGTGACCGTCAGTGATGGCGATATAATGAGGGCCAGGGATAGGTTAGCCAGGCGTGGCGTCTTTGTTGAACCAGCCAGCGCATCAACATACGCCGCATACCTAAAGCTACTCAGGGAGGGTGTGGTGGATAGTGGTGAATTAACCATACTGGTGTTAACCGGGCACGGCCTAAAGGACCCAGACTCAGTTAAAGGTTAAGCATTAATTGTTGAGGGCTTGTAAAAACAGGTTAAACTACTGCGGTATTCAGGCTTTATACTGAGTAAGTAATTAGGTTTGATATGCCTTACCCGCCAACGTACCCTTAGCCTTTTCAAGCATCTCCCTCACTATCCCCACCAAGACCTCCACCTCCTCCCTCCCATACCTAGCCTCATGAAACCCCCATACATGCAACTCGTAGCCAGCCTCCCAACCCCTAAGCACCCATTCACCCAACGTCTTTGACAACTTTATTGATGCTGAGGATAGTTCATAGGTGTACCATCTGCCCTCCCTCAGAGCCTTCTTATACTCCTCGAGACCATGCACCTCAACCAATGCCTTAACCACCTCCTCAGCCACCTTATACGCCTTCTCTGATGCCTGCACAAGCTGACCTCCTCCCCGTCCTTAAGGGTGGGGGTTGTCTTTGGGTTGTTTATTGGTTTGTGGTTTACTGTCTTCATCCTTATTGCTTCATTGCTGGTGGGTGTGGTTCGCACCCACTCCGCTCTGCTCGTCCAGCGGTAGACCACGGGCTGGGTCTTCAACCCATTACCCCCATCCCCCACCGTGAGACACCCCAACTCACGGATCCCAGGGACTCGGGGATATGTAGGATGTTCCTTGCACCGTTCAAGTCCGCATTAATGACCTTCCCCATGCGGGGACACTTATAGAGGCCACGTTCAACACGCCCGCCCTCGTGAGGTTAGAGATTTATAAAAACCCAGCCCTGTCAAGGTATCTAGTAGCCCGCAACAAGCGTGGGTAACCCCCAAGACCCCAGGGAAACCCGCCCTTTAAGGCGGGGAGGGGGTCAGAACCCAGTACATGGGCACCATGTCCCTAGGAGCCTTGAAGCCACAATTAGTACAAATCATTACCCTTCCCTTTTGCTGCGTCAGCTTATGCTTGCAGTTTGGGCATTTCCTGCTGTAGAGTCTCTTGAATTCGTAAGGTACACCATACCACTGTAATTGGGTAACCAGTAATTTCACGAATCTTTTTAGTCCAGAGAGAAGTAACTTACTGATTTTCTTCCCATACCTCCTCATGAGGAGTTCCTTTAAGCTCTCCCAATCAACATCATCAATAACCACCATTGCCCTATACCTAAGGGCTTTCTTAGTGAGCTTCCTGGCTAGGAAAACCGCCTCAGCCCTAATGAGCCTATACGCACGACTCCTAAGCCTCCTAACCAACCTCCCAGCCCTCTTAGCATTCTTTAACTTAAAAAGAGGCAAGGATTTATAAGCGGGTACTTTGGGGCTATACTGACCCACTCCCAGAGGTAAGGCACCGAGGAAGGAGCGGGGTCAGACCCAGCCCCACGGGCGCTGACCAATGATGCCCCAAGAATGGGGGCACAGACCCGACAAGAGATGAGCAGTGATTAGGGACACAGAGATGCGGGGAACGGGGCAAAAATTAACCACTGCCTTATTTTAAAAGCATATCTGTCTGCATAGTTATTATGATTCCATACCTCTTTCCTACCCTTCAATATTTGACTTCGTATTGCATTGTGAAAAGCTTATTAAGATCCTGGCCATTAGCAACATGCCCCCGCCCGGTAAACCCGCCCCTTAAGCCAACCCCACCCACCCAGGGTGGGGTCATCATTAACTTGCCGTGAGTTATTGATTTATAGGCTAATACCCGTTAACCCAACGTGTGGGTGTAGTTAACCTAGTGCTCACCGCACCGTTTAACGTGGATTGCAGAGAGGGGGTTGATTACGCGGTGTTCCTAATACCCCAGTTCATAGGTGACTTGATGAGTGGGGGTAGGTGCGTTAGGGCGATTATACTGCCTAGGGGGCAGGCTAGGTGGCTACGTAATTACATTGACTTGGTTTCATTCCTGCGTAGAAGTGGTGTGAGGTTAATTGTACCCATCGACGAGATTAACGATGTTGATGATGCGTTGAGGCGTAGGTTAATCATAATCCCGCACATAGATGACTCCAGGTTGATCAACAGGATCAGTGAACTGGACTCAGCGTCAATATACGCCAACGTGACTGCCGACTTCAATGAACCACCTAGGCTCAGGGAATTGTTCATACACCTAACGCCACCTAAGCTTAGGAGGGGGTTTAACGTGGTTTATGGCCTACCAATTGTCGAAGCTGACCAGGTATATCTAGTACACTACCCATGACTAGGCATGATACGTCGATTGACCCCGCAATAGGCGGGGTAACTGTCGAGACCCCCCAGGGTGAAAACCGCCCCTCAAGGTGGGGAGGGGGTCATTTGAATTCCACCTAGGGTTCATGAAGCTTTAATTGAATGACGGATAATAGCATACCCAGCCTAGGCGGGGCCACAGTGCTGAGTGTTGATAAAAGTTTATAAACATAGAGGGGCATCGCAAGGGAAGAGTTGGCTATGAGCAGCGTGAGCAAGAAGAGTGCGCAGGGTCAGCAGGCCACGGCTGTTAGGTTCTACAGGAGGCAGTACCCCGAGGTTGGTGAACTTGTGGTTGGGACGGTTAAGAGGATTGAGGAGCATGGAGCCTACATAACCCTGGACGAGTACGGTGGGGTGGAGGCATACGTACCCATTAATGAGATTCTCCAGTCCTGGTTCAGGAACATTAAGGACTACTTGAAGGTGGGTTCTAAGGCCGTGTTCAAGGTTATGAGGGTTGACCCAAGGAGAGGGTTAATAGACCTATCACTGAGGAGGGTTAGGGACGAGGAGAAGGAGAGGAAGTTTAATGAGTGGAAGAGGAACCTGAGGGCCATTAAGCTCCTTGAGATGGTTGCCCAGAGGATGGGTACTGATGTGAATAGGCTAATGGAGGAGGTCGGCTGGGGTATAATGGAGTACTACGGGGACCTATACTCAGTGTTCGAGGAGGCGGCTAAGGGTAACGTTGACCCACTGGTTAAGCTCGGGGTTAGGAGGGAGTTAATAGATGAAATCGCTAAGATCGCCAAGGAGAGGATTGAATTACCCAAGGTAACCATAGTGGGGGTGGTGAGGATAATAAACCTCAAGCCAAATGGGGTAGAGTACATTAGGAAAATACTTGAGGAGGCGGTAAACGAGGCCGGGAAGTTAGGCGTCACTGCCAGGATATACACAATAGGTCCACCAAGATACAGGATTGAGGTAACAGGTGACGACCCTAAGCGGGTTGAGGATGCCTTCGGGAGGCTAAGCAGTCTCATAATCAATGAGGCTAAGGCAAACGGAGGCGAAGCCTCTGTTTCAAGGAGCCAGTGAGTGTTAACCATGGTTAGGTCCGTGATGATGAAGTGCCTCAGGTGCGGCAGGTACACCCTGAGGAAGGATAAGTGCCCTTACTGCGGGGGCCCATTAACAAGCCCACACCCACCCAGGTACTCCCCGGACGATAAGATGTGGAGGTATAGGCTCATGCTTAAGGTTGCCTCAGGTCAATTGGAGATTAATGAGGAGACCAGGAGGAGGGTTCTTGAGTCGCTTGGTTCTGGAAAAGCTTAAAATAGGCGGTTAAAGAACCGGTTAGCATGAAGATACCCAGGGTAATTAAGACCTATTGCCCAAGGTGCAGGACGTACACGGAGCACACAGTGACCCAGTACACGTCAGGTAAGAGGAGGACGCTGTCGGAGGGGCAGAGGAGGTATGATAGGAAGCTCCTCGGCTACGGATCAACCAGGAAGCCTAGGCAGAAGACGTTCTACAAGGTCACCAAGAAGGTGACGCTTAAGTTAACCTGCAGGCAATGCGGCTACGTAACCCACAGGACCATTGGCAGGCTTAGGAAGGTTGAACTAGTGGAAACCCGTTAAGTGCCCACTATGTCACAGCAGAGACTTGCAGTACTGAGGTGGTACAGCTCACTGAGGCTCTACTTCCTGCTATCCGTAATACTAATCCAGGTTGGTTCATACATGCTCGGCTACTCACTAATACTACCAAGGAGTTACCTAACCATGCTCAGCAGTGAAGCAGAGGAGGCCGCATCAATGCCCTTCCTGGATAGGTTGATAAGCGGCCTGGTGGGTTTAGTCATAGCCTACATACCCTACGTGGGCATTGGCTGGATGTCCTACAACCTAATTAATGTAGGTGAAATAGGGCTCATAAGCCCACTACAGTCCATAGTCCAACTATTCTACCTAGTAATACTCACAGCCTTCCCGATAGTAGACGGGACGCTGATAACAACAGTAGTAGCGGTTAGCAGGGTTAATAAGGTTCAGCTACCCAGTGGGTTCCTCAGGACCGCGTTAACCCAGTACGCAGTCTCCATAGGAATCTCACTAATATTATTCATAATATTAATCTCACTTTAACTGCGCCCAGGCGTAAACCTATTTAACCAAGCTGAAGCAAAAAGTGAGCATGGTTGCCAAGCCTGACTTGAATATTATAATCGTGGTTCTTGATAGCCTCAGGCAGGATCACGTTGGCTTCTATAGGTCTATTCAAGGCTTTTCAAGCATCTTTGATGGTGTTAAGCCGCCTGAGACCCCTAACCTTGACAGGTTGGCTTCTGAGAGCGTGGTATTCACTAATGCTTACCCATCCGGCTTACCAACCATACCTGTTAGGGAGGAGTTGCTTACTGGCCAGTTCACCCTGCCCTACCACCCGTGGTCACCGATGCACCCAGACTCATACACAATGCCTGAGCTGCTTAAGGGCCTCGGCTACTTAACTGGGTTAATCTCAGACACATACCACCTGTTTAAGCCAGGCATGAACTACACTAAGGGTTTCGATACCTGGCTATTCATAAGGGGGCAGGAGTATGATGCATACGGCATACCACCACCAGTTAATAGGAGGCTTGAGGATTACGTGACTAAGGATTACTACACGAATTATGTTGGTTCAAGGAGTTACGCTGAGTTAGTTGCCCAATTCCTTGCTAACATTGATGATTGGAGGGGTGAGGAGGATTGGTTTGCTGCAAGGGTCTTTAGGGCAGCCTCAGAGTGGGTTAGGAGGGCTTACAAGAGTGGTGGTAGGTTCATGCTTTGGGTTGACAGCTTCGACCCACATGAACCATGGATACCACCACCGAGGTTTGATAAGTACACCGACCCAGGTTACAAGGGTCCAAAGTTAATAATGCCCATGGGTAGTGAGGCTAGGAGGTGGTTTACCGAGGAGCAGGTAAACTACATTAGGGGTCTTTACGCCGGTGAGGTTGCCTACGTCGACCACTACTTCGGTGAGTTCTACAATACGCTAAGGGACCTTGGACTACTCGAACAATCCATCATAATACTGCTTGCAGACCACGGACACCCACTGGCTGATCACGGTAAGTTCCTTAAGGGTGGTGACAGGCTTTACAACGAGCTACTCAAGGTACCATTCATGGTTAGGCTGCCTAACGGTAGGCACATGGTCACCGATGCAATTGTCCAATTCCCAGACCTACTACCAACAATACTTGAGCTACTTGGACTACCTGAAACATACACATACCCACTAGCCGGTAGAAGCTTCACCAGCGTGCTTAATGGTTCAAGTAACTCACATAGGAGGTACGCCATAATGGGTTACCATGAGGCTGTTGATAGGTGTATTAGGGATGGTGAGTGGAGTCTAGTATATAGGCCCGATGGGAGGCATGAACTATATAACATTAGAAAGGATCCAAAGGAGAGGATCAACCTAATCAATGAACATTCAGACAAGGCCGAGGAGTTGCTTAACGCACTGGCGTTATGGTTCATGAACAGGAGGACACCAATAAGGCAGATACAGGCAAGGTATGAGCTAGGGGGAACAGGAAAGGCTTAAGCATAATCACCATAAATCCACATATTACCCTACGATCTTCCCCATCGCATTCCTCATACGGCGATACTCATCAACTGTGAGGAGTATGATTACGGTTATTTCCTAATGCCCACGATATTCGATAACGTGATCCCAGACATGAGGATAGCCGGAGAGGAGATCTTTGGCCCAGTACTGGCTGTAATGACCTATAGGACCCTTGACGAAGCCATAGATTATAGTTAACTCCACTGAGTATGGCCTAATAGCCGGCATAGTAACTAAGGGTATAAGGATATTAGTGAGGCCGTGAGATTCGCTAAAGGAGTTAAGGTGGGTGTGGTTAAGGTGAATAAACCATCCATAGGCCTAGAGCCCTGGGTACCTTACGGTGGCGTTAAGGGTTCAGGCAACGATGTGTATAAGGAGATGGAGGAGGCTATTTAATTCTTCACCAGGGTAAAGGCTATATATGTAGGATACTGAGGCAGCATACGGTGAGTATACCTCATACCTAGCCACACTTAAAACAATGCGAGTGCTAATGGTGAATGCTTATAAAGCATAGTATACAATAATGGCACTGACATGGATAGGGATCAATTACTTAATGCGTTATCCATGATGGGGTTAACTAATAGGGAGGCCGAGGTCTTCCTTACCATACTTGAGAGGGGTGAGGCCAGTGTTAAGGATATACTTGAGTCTGTTGATATACATCAGCCTCAGTTGTATAACATCTTAACAAGCCTATTGAGGAGGGGTTTTATTAAGGTGTCCAGTGGTAGGCCCAAGTTGTATAGTGCCTACAGCCTCCCCACAATAATAGATACCTACATTTCAACGTTAACATCAGTGAAGGAGTTAATTAAGGGTGCTAAACGGAGGCACCATGAGAGTCAGCGGATATACATGACTTACGGCATTGATGGTATAAATAATGGTATAGTTGAGGTACTTAATAATGCAGAGGTGGAGGTTTACGGCGAGATTCCAGTATGGTTACTTAAAAGGAATCTAAGGTCCTTCATAGAGACCTTGAGAAGGGATGTTAGGCTATATCTAATAGTATACCCAAGCCTAGAGGGGGTTGACTTAAGCGCATTGAAGGACCATGGGGATCAGGTTTGGATTAAGGTGAATAGGCTTGGTGACTTCCTTCTACTAGCTGCCGACCTAAGCATCGGCATTTATGCAAGTAGAAGGAGTACGATGAGGAGAAGTGATGCTTACGGCTACGTATTATATGACACCGATATGCTGGCAAGGCTCATGACCATATTCACCTCAACATGGCGTGAGTCTGAGGATGCACTTTACATTAATCCCGAGGAGGGTAAATATCCACGTAGATTTTTAAGCATGTTCTTTGCAATATTGACCATACAAGCGTTACTAAGCAGAGGCCATAATCCAGTGGTGATTGTTAAAGGTACATACCTTAAGAATGGGGAGCCGGTTGAGTTGAGGGGGAGGGTCTCAAATATAAATATGTATAATAGGGTCTCAAACATTGTTTTAAATACTGGTAATGCGCAATACAGCATTGGTGGTTATGATGCTGAACTTGAGGACATTGAAGCCAGGGAGATTGTAATAGAAAGCCTTAATTAGAATTGTGATTACTAATGTAGAACTAAGTCAATAATAATTACAAAAATTTAAATGGTGGATATTGGTTAATATTGATTGCTAACATACCTTTAGCCATGTTTACTGACGTGCATAACTATGCAGGTTTTAAACTATAAAAATATAGTATATTCGAATAAAACTTTTAAAGCACTGGCAACCATAGTTATCCTATGTACGGTGTAAATGAGAGGTGGGTCTGGCTACTATTAAGTGCCATGGTGGTTGCAGCCATCGTGTTATCTGTAAATTACGCATATGCCCAACAATCTTACCCAACGTACACGCTTTATTACGCAGCTCCTTGGTATTATGTTGTTGTTCCGCCTTGGCCCGCGCCCTGGTATAACACATTCTCATCACTAAGCCTTTGGCCAATTTGGTGGGCAAGTGACTATGCCCCATTGGCCCTATGGAATCCTACTACTAATGAGTTTTGGCCTGTTTTGGCCAAGTCTTGGGAGGTTTTCCCGCAGAATAAAACCTTCATAATTTACCTTAGGCCTGGCTTGTATTGGTTTAATGGTTCAGCCACTATACCGTTCACCGCTTGGGATGTTTACGCGTACTTCTACATTGAGGCTAAGGCCTTTGATTCATACGCGCCGTTCATAAGTCCTCAAAATGCTGACAAGGACATTATAGTTCTTAATAACTACACTATTGAGTTTCACTTTGATGTGTGGTCGCCGACTGAGTGGATATGGATTTTAATAACCAGGCCTGAAACTCCATGGCCAGTTTGGGAGAAGGTTGTTAATGAACTCAAAACCATGAATGCCTCGCAAGCATACACCTTCGGTCAGAAGAATATCACTGAAATGGTCGTTCCCTACTGGAGCCTTGGACCATATTACGCCGTGAGTGTCAGTCCACAAACCATTACCGTTAAGTTGGATCCACCTTGGCTATTGGCTAAGTGGGATGAAATATTCCCATTCCACACTTGGCAATATTACCCAGAGTTGAATGCATATACAGCCCTCTCTAGCGGTACAACGCAGCTACTTGAGTTAATGGCTACACACAGTAACTTTTTCGTACTTGGTTGGACGGCTCCGCCTGCAACATACCAGGTTGCTATTAAGGATGGTTACGTGTTTAACCCAATGCCAGACATCTCCACCATGGGCTTCTCGCTCCCACTCTACTATCCTTGGAATATTCCTCAGGTTAGGCAAGCTATCGCATATGTCATAAATAGGACTGAGGCAACACTAGCATGGGGACCACCTCCATACGCATACTACCCGGTTTGGGTACTTGCACCGATACCTGCCCCTAATGTGGTTCCAGGCCTATACTTAACAATACCTGAGAGCATTAGGAGCGTAATAGTCAACTACACTGTTAATTGGACTTACGCCTCCCAGCTCCTCGAGTCTGCTGGCCTATACTACAAGAATGGTCAATGGTACCTACCAAACGGAACACCACTAACGTTAACGCTATACACAGATGGGCGTACTGACTGGTTAACTATAAGCTCTGAGATTGCTGCTCAGTTGGGTAAATTCGGTATACCAACTAAGCTCATATCAGTTGAGGCTGCTACCTATTACACTGAGGAGTCATCATGCCAGCTACCGGACTCCGTGGACTTCGTGTATGCTGGGCTCAATAAGGGTGGTTATGATACATTCTGGGTATACTTAACAGCAGCGCAGTGGAATGCCTACACACTCTTCCCAGGTGGTTGGTGTGCACCAGGTACTGTCACTCCCTTCGCATTCCCGATTGTTCAGAATAACCAGATTACTGGTTGGTATTGTAAACCGGTTACGACTAATCTACCCATACCTAACAATACGATTGTTTGGTGCGTGAACTCAACATTCGGCTACATAAATCTAACAAACTGGGAGAATGCCATAGCTGCTGTTGAGCCTGGTTCAGCTGAATACGGTGAGTTAGTTAAGGTGTTCTACTCATGGTTCGAGTACTGGGTACCCGCGATACAAATCGGGATTGAGGCCATTGCCCAGGGTGCAGTCCCCAAGTACGTCGACATGGGGTGGTTGATGAAATGCATACCATTTAATGTAAGCAAGTACACCGAGGCAGCTTACACGCTAGAGTACCCGCATGGCATGTCAGGTGCATCATTCGACACCATAGACCTAGTATTCCTAGGTGGCTTTGCGCCTCAGGGTGTTGTTCCTCCTTTGGCTGAGGCTATTATTAATGGTAGTCTTTGGACTAGGTATCCTCAGTATGCTGCTTTCATTGGTTTGCCTAGTCCTGACCCTGAGTTGCAGGCTTGTGCGGCTTCATACTTCCACACAACGTACACACCAGTAACAACAACCACAACCACAACGACCACTACCCCGGTTACTACCACTACCACGTCTACGACTACAACCACGACTACAACTACTGCTGTTTCAACGGTGACTTCAACGGCAACAGTAACGAGCACTGTAACAAGCACCTCAGTGTCAACCACAACAGCAGTAACCACAGTAACAGTAACCAAGCCAATAATATCAACAGCACTAATCGCTGGAATAGTGGTCATTGTAGTAGTTGTTGCAGCCGTGGCTGCATTGATAGCATTAAGAAGAAGGTAAATGATAATGTGATCATCTAAACTTTAAATATAGATTAAAAATAATTAATCCTTCTTTGAATCCGCTTTACTCAGTTAATCTCCCATAGATGGGTGAAAAAAACTTATGCCGAGATTGTAAGTAGGTTTCCAGGCTTATAAATCCCTCTGAGTTGGCTTAACCAATGACTAACGATGATAGTGGTAGGTTAGGTAAGCCGGTTATGTTGAGTAGCCCGAGGACTGGTGAACCCAGGGGATTTATTTGCTGTGAGTGGTGGTGTATGGGTTATTGGCTTAGTAATGGGTCACTGAATCAGTGTGTCGGCTCCAGCCCTCAGGGACGTGACTTGGGTTTGTTCAGCAGCTTTGCTAGGCCATCTGTCCTACCTAGGAGTAGGCTTGTTAAGCTTGCCTGGCCCATTGTCGTTAGGTTTGCTAAGGGGATGAGGCACGTTGACCCATCTCAACTCCCCGAGCCCCCAAGGGCTAAGCTGGTTAAGGTGAACAGTGATGTGCTTGTGGTTGGAGGTGGGTTGGCTGGTTTAGCCACAGCTATGGAATTGAGTAAGCTTGGGTTGAAGATAGCCTTAGTGGACGGTAACGGTGAACTTGGCGGCAGGTTGATTCACGTGGAGGGTGAACTGGGCGTTAAGGTTTCAGACTACACCAGTAAGGTTAAGGATGAGTTAGGTGACCAAGCATTAAGCGGCGTCGTCTTCGACGGCTTCCTGGAAGATGCGGCAGTGGGCCATTCGTTGGATGGGTCCAGGCTGTTTCAATTCAACTATAGGGTGATTGTAGTGGCCACTGGGGTTAGGGAGGTTCCACTGGTCTTCCCAGGAAACTACAAGGTACCCATGTACACTGGTTTAACATACCTTAAACTGGCCAAGGATGGCTTGGTTAAGGGTGAGCCCATAGTCTACGGCACAGATGAGTGGGGTATTGCAGTGGCTAAGTCACTGGTTAAGGCTGGGTTAACACCACTAATCATGGACCATGCAATACAGCCTAGGACAGGTAGGCCAAGCGACCTAAGCGGACTTAGGGCAATAATGGGTGCCTACATAAGCGAGACGGAGGTGGAGGGGGGTAGGTTTAGGTTAAGGTACCAGGTGCCCGAGGGGCCCAAGAGGTTCAGTGAGGGTGAAGCCACTGGCGATGCCTTAGTGACCACCGTGAGGGTCCCTGCAATTGAACTTCTGGCTCAATTGGGTGCTGAACTGGTCTACGACATAGTGCTGGGCGGTATAGTGCCAAGGCACAACTGGGGTGGGGGAGTTACTGGGTTGAGTAATGTGTACGTGGTGGGTGAGGCCAGCGGCCTGATACCCATTTCAACAATTCCAATTCAGGCGAGGGCCGTGGCATACTCAATAGCAGCCACATACGGCCTAGTTAAGCCTGAGGAGGCTGACCAGGCCGTGGCAAAGCTGAGGGAGGCACTTGTCACATCCAACCCAGCTGCGCTGGACGCCTTCAATAGGCTTGAGAGGGGCCTACACGACGTAGGCTACTTCCAGGAGCCAAACGTCCCAGAGGTTCCACAGTGGGTCAGTGACCTGTACTTCCTGGATAAGGCCGATGAACAATTGATCTGCTTCTGCGAGGACGTAACCCTAGGTGACCTACTCAGGGTTACGAGGGAGTTCACGGGGCTTAGGGGGGTCAAGGTGACTGTGCTTCATGATGAGGTCCCCAAGTACCGTGAATTGAAGATGCCGAGGATGGAGTACATTAAGAGGGCCACCGGGTTAGGCACTGGAGCCTGCCAGGGTAAGTTATGCATGGTGACTGCGAACCTAATGCTGGCTAGGTTAACCCAGAGGAAGCCAGGTGAATTCGGCCTATTTAGGCAGAGGTTTCCACTTAACCCAATGCCAATGGGCACCCTGGGTGATGCGGAGTGATAAGGAGGGCAGTCCACACAGTCGATGTGGTGGTCGTTGGGGGTGGGGTGGTTGGGCTGGCCACAGCCTACAACCTGGCTAAGAGGGGTGTTAAGGTGGCTGTGGTTGATAGGGGCATAATTGGGGGTGGTAGTTCAACTAGGAATGCGTCAAGGTTCAGGGTCCACTTTGGCAATGTGGAGAACACTAGGTACGCTATTGAGGCCGTTAGGGAGTTGGATAGGCTTAAGGGTGAGTTAGACTGGAACCCAATGATAAGGAGGGGTGGGTACCTGTGGCTATTTAGGGATAAGGAGTCGCTGAGGGCCTTCGAGGAGGTTAATGAAAGTGTCTGGAGGCCCCTAGGGGTACTGGTTAGGTTCATGGATAGTGGAAAGTTGGAGGACAAGTACCCATACCTGAACAGTAAACTCTACGTAGGTGCAGCCCTCGGCCCCCAGGATGGTGAACTCCACCACGACTACGTGATATACGGCTACCTAACCAAGCTAAAGGAGATGAATGCCATACTCCTCGATGAGACGCCTGTGTCTAAGATAACCGTGGTTAACAATGAGGTTAGGGGGGTTGAGGGTGTGGGTGCGGTGATCAACGCCAGGGTGGTTGTGATAACCGCTGGAGCCTGGAGTGGGGAGTTGGCTAAGACCGCTGGTGTTGAGTTACCCATTAATGCTGTTAGGAAGGAGATCGGCATAACGGCACCCATCAGGTTCATGATTGAACCATCGTTAATCATAGATACCCGCGTCAACGCCTACTTTGGGCAAACCCTCAGGGGGGAGGTAATTGGGTCAATTGATATTGATGAGGAAGCGGGCTTAAAGCCCTTCAACAACACGCTTAGGTGGCTTAAGGCCTGGGTTAAGGCAATGGGTGAGGTCATGCCCATTTCCAGGAGGCTACCTGTGATTAGGGTTTGGTCCGGGTACTACGAATTAACGCCAGATAACAGCCACATAATGGGGAGGCTTGACTCATGGCCAAGGGGGCTTTACGTAGCCGCTGGCTTCAGTGGGCATGGTTTCATGTTTGGGCCCTTGACCGGGAGGCTCATGGCTAGTTACATACTGGATGGAAAAATAGACCCACTCATGGAGCCCTTCCTACCTGACAGGCTGGTTAAGGGTAAGTTGATAAGGGAGCACCTGGTTATTGGTTAAAAATTTAAGGAGCAACTATTGGCCAGTTGCCTTAGCTTCACTGGGCTTTGACTCCTTTGCCTCAGTTGCCTTAGGCTTTGCTTCAGCCTCAATGACCTTGAGGTGGTACTCCACTTCAGGAATATTATACTTCTTCGCAACCTCCATCCCATAGTTAACAATATCCCTATAGGCATCCTCATCCTCCCTAATCATTAACCTAGCCGTATACACTATGCACTCCACAAGCTTCTCCTTAAACTTAAGTTGGTTAGCCGCATTATTAGCCTTAACAGCCTGCTCAAGCTTCCCCTCCCACTGCCTACAGGGGTTAGCCATGACCAAGCCCACCACGGAGGCTTTAATAAGTTTTCATCAATCAAACAAGTACATTAAACCATATAAGGGTTAGTCCTGAACGCACAATAAGCCATTTCAATGTGAGGTATTGTAGTTATGAAAAGTCATCATGGCATTACCACTACTCCCCTTTTACTCGCAAGGTTTCTAAGTCTCCTATCATATGTAGCTAAGGACCCTTCCAGCATGGCCACGGAGAGTATTACATAATCATTCATCATGTCTATTGGTGCATTATCATCCCTCATCATGACTATACCACTGCGTACTACATCTAGGTCCTCGTGTATTATTTCGAATTCCATCAATTCACTTAACTTAATCATAATTACACTTATATTCTTAGTTAGTCGTGCTAAAACCCCTAGAAACTCATAAAGAATAATATAAGGTATTACAACATTATATTTTAGTAATATGTCATAGGCTTCCTCATGATGCTCCATATCTTCAAATGTTGCATAAACTAAGACGTTAGTATCAACAACCACCCGCTGCTTCATTATTAACATCACCAATCATCTCATTGATAACTTCATTACCAGTCTCCCTTATTAATTCCTCAATCTCATCAGGGGTTAGGTTCCTGCCAAGCTTAAGTGTAGTCCATCTTCTACGGTAAGGCCTAATAATGATTACCCCCTCCTTTTCATTAAGTGTGATATCAACATAATCACCCTCCCTAATATCCAGCTTACTCCTTATTTCAGCGGGTATAGTTATCTGAAAGTTCCTAGTCACCTTAACACGCATAGTTACAGCTATTGTTAACTAATATTTAAACTTTTCTAGTAGAATATAACTATAAATACATAACCTTAAGGCTATTAAAGGGTTTTAAGAATTAAGGCTTAATTAGAAGTAAAATAATTAACCTATACCATGCGGGATAGTTTTTAAATTAAGACACGTAAGCAACTACGTGGAGGAAAGATTAACATCACCAAAGATTGATAGGAGGGCTTACATTAGGGCTAGGGTCCTGGAGGTGCTGGGTGACTTAGATGTGGGGATTAACATGTGGTTAGCCGGTGGAAGCAAAAATGCCGCAGGCAAGGTCTTTAACGCAGTGAAAGCCCTCCTTTCGGCATTAGTAACCAAGAATCTGAGTAAGTTATCCTCAAATGAATGGTACATGAAGAAGGGATACACAGCACCCACGCATTCACTTAAAGGGATATCAATAGACTTAGGTAAGTTGGGTTACACAGGAATAGATAACTTGGTTGATAAGGCATTCCTACTTCATGATTACCAATATAACGGCTTCGACCCAGACCTCTCCAAATATAGGACCAGGGATGAGGTGCTTCACGACATTACTACCGTAATTGAGGCCATCCTACGTAATGTGAAGGACTGGTTCAGGGAGGAGTGGGACCAGGACTTAGACAAATTTTACACAATTACCGAATCCGACTTTAAGAAGCTAACGACGCGCTCCACAACGTAAAGCGCAGTAGGGTCTTGTCTTTAATGACCCTTCAATGGCAACCCTGGTTTATAGTATACCTTTTAAGCACCCACCTCAGTCATTGGTATGTTTCGTGTGGTTTCACCTAGGGAGGCTGATGTGAGTGATTCATGTAGGCTAGTTAAGCTACTCTGCACATGCTTCAACGATGCATGCGGCTTGGTTAACTATGCGTGTAGCGATGGTTTACGTGGCTTGTTCTCAAGGTACCCTCACTATGAACCACACCTAGTCTTCATAGCTGAGGAGGATGGGGCCATAGCATCAACCCTCCACGTCCTTAACCGCATAATTAGGCTTAACGGTAATGCAGTAAGGGTTGGTGGTGTTGCTGGCGTGTGCACTGACCCGAGGTTTAGGGGGAGGGGCTTGGCCACTGGGTTGCTTAAGTACGCTGTCGACGCCCTGAGGGGTGGTTATGATGCCCTGGCCTTATTCACAACCTTCGGTGGTGCTGCGTATGCAATATACAGGAGGGTTGGCTTCAACGACTTCTACATTAGGGAGTACGGTGTTGCATCAGTAATGGACCTACCCAAGGCCAATTATGCATCGGCAGCGGTGGACGAGGCCAGCGACTCCGATGCGGATGCACTACTCAACCTCTACAATAAGGTTACCACTAACCTAGATGGCCCACTGGTTAGGACTAGGGACTACGTTAGGGATCACCTAATCAACGCCACGTGGCTTAAGTTAACGAGACCTGGCGTTAATGCTAAGGTGGTTAAGTTGATGAGTGAAGGCATCTCCGCTTACGCATTGGTGACTGGTGTTGATAATGATGGTCTACTTAACGTTGAGGAACTTGTAGCCGAGAATTGTGAGCCAGTGTTAAGTCTGGTTAACCAGTTGGTTAAGGATACTGGGGCTAAGGGGGTTAGGGTGTATGCACCACTGGCTATGCTTAGATGCCTAGGAGCCAGGTTATTCACAGTGCAATCCGTGTACATGTTAATGAACCTGGAGAAGATTGAAATTAGCAATGTTAGGGACAGGTACATATTCAGGGTTGACCAGTGGTAGCCTCCCTCCTAAACATAACCACCCTGGCCTCCTCAAGCCCAAAGGGCCTCACCACATATTCATCAGTCCAATTACCATCAACCACGTAGAATGCTTCAGGCCCCACGCAGTTTAAGTCACCCCTCCTATGGAGTGGCCCAAGCACATTACCCAATGTACCCACCAGGGTTACCTTAACCTCATTAGTACCAGGCTTAACGTACCTCGTAATGTCTAGTTCACCGTTCCTCTGAATAACCTTAGCCGCCTCAATGCCGTTAATGCTAACCACTGCTAAGGCTGCGTTGAACCTTAACATAAGCGTAACCTTATCCACATCCTTCACGTCGATGTTAAGCGTTTTGGTTAACTCAACTGAACCGCTGTAAAATGGGTAACCAACCTTTGTTAAGTCAACTGGGTCTATTAATGAAGCCCCCTCTTTACGTATCACCGACTGTCCCCTTGGCCTAGCCTCCACTGTGAACTCACCCAGTAGGTACATGGGCTCCAGTTCATGTTCTAAACCAACAATTCCCTCAACATCAATCACGTTAACCCCCTCCTTAACCACATCCGTCACGTCGTACATCTTAAAGTTCCAGTCTAGCCATGTGCCCGTAGCCTTGGTTAGATTAACCTCCCTACCGTTAATTACCAGCCTCCTAACTAGGCCATCTTCAATGGCTAAGTAGAGTCTGCCACTGGGCTTCTCGGCGACGTTAAACTCAACCCTGATTAGGTAGTTTGACCCAACACCCATGTTAGCCACGTGTTCCTTAACCCTCGGCATTGGTAATGGTTCACTCCACGAGTCCCCTAACTTAACCCTTGCGTAATCAAGGACGAGCACATTGGGGTTAAGCCTACGCATAGCCCAGGGGCCACTTAGCTTAATTTCACTAACCTTAATGAAGCTAGTTGGATGTTCACTCATTGGTTCACCTGGCTTAAGTATAAGTAGTTTAGAGCCGACGGGCGTCAGCCTAACCTTAACCCAAGTCCTACCACCACTGGTGGACCCTGGGTATTCACTCACCTCCCCAGTTAATGGATCCCAATCCTCAACCTTAAATAAGCCCCTGAAGCCAACCTCAACCTCATGCTCCTTGGCCCTACTGGTGTTCGCCATGAAGGCTACTAGTGAGTCCCCCACACTCCTAACGTGAATTAAGACATCACCGTCAGTATCAGTCTTGGTCTTAACCACCGTGCCTAGGTCTAGGCTACTTAAAACACCGCCTAATTCACCAATACCATTAAGTACCTTAACCCTACCCAGCAGTTCATTAAGTTCAGGTGCCTCAACACCATCAATCATCGTTGGTAGGGGCTTGATGGCGATCACAAAGCCCCCGCCCTCAATGAAGTTCTTAAGTAGGTTGAACGTGCTCCTGAGCATGTTGTAACTGGGTGGTATAACAACAATGCTGTACTTAGCCTTACCCACGGTTAGTCTCCTACCCTCAACTCTACCATACTTAGCCAGCAGCAGTTCATCCCCAAGTTCAAAGTCCACGTGAATCTTAGTGAATTCCTTAATCAGATTCATGAACATATCGTTCACGGCCGCTGCCCTAGACTCATTAACGGGGCTGTAGGTGGCCCATACACTACTAATTGGGTGCAGTATCAACACGTCCACTAGCCTAACCCCCATTGATAATGCGTAGCTCAGCCTGGCGAAGTAATCCTCAATAACCCTATTGAAGCTCCACCACGGTTGACTCCAGTGGATGGTTAAGCCATAGTCGGCCTTCCTCCTACCCCTCAGTGAGTAGGGTACGAGGTGGTGGTTGAGTAGGTTTACCCCCAATGCGTACAGGAAGTCGCCAATCCACTTCCTATCCTCGAAGGTTGGGTGGTGGCCCGTGGCTCCATAGGTCTCACTGAGAACCCTCTCCTTACCCAGTTGATTAGCCACACTGGCCACCTGTTTTGCCGTTAGGAAGGTACCCCAGGTTTGGTTGCATAGGTGGTCCATGCCGGGTACGTGCATGTACTCGTAGTGGGGCATGACAGCGCCAACAACGAGCTGCGAGAGTAAGGTGTCCTCCATTAGGTAATGCCCAGTGAACCTGAGTCCATTGAAGCTGCACCAGTCATGTATCCTCCTGCTGAAGTTCTCAACAAACATCATTGTTATTGTCCTCCAGTAGTCAAGCCTGGTCCTAGTGTAGGAGCCTATGTCGAAGAAGAGTTCAGGTAACCTATTAACAATATCATACCCATTAGCCTTCAGGAACACCTCAGGTAACCTATCAGTCCAGGGTAAGGCGTACTGGGGGAATGGAGCCCCCCTCAGTGGTGTTACCCTACTCCTCCTAGGTGGCCTTGACGCTGTTAAGTTCGGTTCATCGGTGAATATACCAGGTACTACACCACCTATGTAACCCTTAAGGGCATTTACATGGGGCCTATAGGCGATTTCAATAAACTTATCAACGGTGTCTGGGTTAAGTAGGTCAACGTAACTGAAGCCACCGTACCATGGGTCACCTGGTGATGCCACATGCCTAATGAAGTTGAGGTAGAGGTAACCATCCTCAGCCTTAATGCCACTAACCCTTTGACACTCCCTAGGTATCAACCCATCACCTGTGGTGCACTTGAAGACCGCAATAACATCACCACCGTTGAAGGGTGCAGTGTGCGGTATCATGATTATGGACTTAGCCCTATGTTCAGGGCCAAGGGCTGGTACATAACCCCCTGCGAACCCTGATGGCCACCTATCCTCGTCATAGAGCCAAATTAACATGCCCAGTTTAGAGGCCTCCTCAACAACAGCCTTAAGCCTGCTGAACCACTCATCACTAAGGTAAGGTGTTAGCAACCCCTCCCTAGCGTGGAAGAAGGCGCCGCCGAACCCACCCTCCTCAAGAATTTTCAATTGCCTAGCCAACTCACCTGCCTCAAGCTTGTCGTTTATGGACCAGAAGGGTATGCCCCTGAACCACTTACCTGGGTTCTTAAACTCAGTCTCGGTTAGCATTTAATGGTTAACGCCTATGTGGCTTATAAGCATGCGGGTTAACAGGTTAGGTAACCGTTAGGGTGGGGGTGGTGCAGCGAATACGTAGTACTGTTCATTACCCTGAATCTCCCTAAGAATCCTCTCCACTATCAACCTCTGCACATTGACGCCAATTCTGTTTTTGAAGTCCTCGAAGCTTTCAAAGGGCTTCTTAGCCCTCTCCTCAAGTATTTGGTTAAGGGTCTTCTTCCCAATACCCTTAAGCAGCTCAATGCTGTGTAGCTTGAGTGTTAGGGGTCCCGCCTTATTTAACCAGTCTATGAAGAACCTCTCCCTTGCCTTAACTATCTTATCAACCATTGACTCAAGCTCCTGCCTGGCCTGGGGGGTTAGTTCATCGTACTTAAGTCTCCTGACAATCTTGTTAATCTTATCCCTAACCCCATCCCCAATGTAAACCCTCTCCCCAACCTCCACAGTGGCCTCATGCTTAAGTGTGACTAGGAGTAGGGTGAAGTACTCCTCCCCAACTACCTGCAGGTACGTGTCCCTTCTGGGGAACCCTCTCCTGATTATATCCGTCTCCTTCATCAAAGCCTCCTCAGGGGGTATTATGTCTAGTACGTATGCGTACTCCTCCTTCCTAACCATTACTCAGTCACCCTGACTTTGACCTATAGGAGTTGAGTAGGTTAATCATCTCCCTCAAGTCCTCATCCTTAAACGGCCTCTTTTCCACGCTTATTATTGACTGAAGCTCCTCAACAGTGGATGGCATTATGTTGACGACTTGTATTGCCGTTATCCTGGCTAACCCATACTTCTCAGTTAACTCCTTGATTAGGGCTTGTGCATCCTCAGGCTTAACCTTACTATACCTCCTGAGGTAATCAAGGGTAATGTTAACCACCTGCGACTCTAGCCCATACTTAGTTACAATATCCTCAAGTAGCCTGAGGGCCTCCGGGTTACTTACGTCAATGTAATCCTTTATCTTCCTAACCACATTAAGTTAACCCAAATAATCTTTATAAAGATTATTATTAAGGCCCACCACTTCCTTGAAGAATTTCAAGGCTAATTAAAACCATTCCCGGCAAAGCGCCCTTAGTGTTTATGGGGGCTAAACATCATCATAGCCTCAAACCCCGCTGGCGGAAGACTTGGTTAATTACCCACTTGAGTGTTGCATAGTTCTCATGAGTGCCTTAACATGGTTAATGTGCCTCCTTAGTAACTCCTCACCAGCTCCATGGACAACCCTCAGGTACTCCTCCTCAACTGGGTTTAGGAGGCCGGGGATTAGTATTACGCTGGGTGGCTTAAGGTCAGGTGGGTTTGTTAAACTGGCGACTACTACGGCTTGGTCACTCCAACCAATCCTAGATTCAAACACTGCAGCTAGGTCGTCACTTACAATGCCCTGCTTAACTTCATCCTCAAGCCTAATGAGTACGTCAACAGCCTCCCTAATGCTCATGAACCCACCCTCATCCTTAATGTCGAGGAGTAGGGGTGTGTGGAGACCCCTGCTAATGTTGCCAGCTAGGACCTCGTAGGCCCTTTTACTAAGCACCCCACCCCTCTCGTACGTCACGGTGGCCACCGGCCCCAGTTTGTATAGCGATAGGCCAGCTTGACTAACGGCTGCGCACACAATGCTAATGCCGTTAATAACCCTGACCCTTATACCCAGTTGAGTTGCTTGTGTTACCAATGCTGAGTGGGTGGTGGCTAGCATTGGGTCCCCTATCACGGCTAAGGCTGCCGACCCCCTCTCCCTAATGGCGTTGATTATGACTCTACCGCTCTCCTCCTCGAGATCCCTCCTATTCAACTTAACCACCATCCTCCCCACGACCTTAGCTATATGGTCGCCTAGGCTAGTTTCAAACATCGACGTGTACTCCTCTATGAAAACCTCACCAACACTCCTAAGCACATTAATGGCCTCCTGGGTTATTTGCCCAGGTCCAAGCCCAACACCCACTATGTACAGTGTACCAGCCATTAACCTTCATTGCGCTCATTAATTTAAAAACCCTAAGCCCGTTAACTATAGATTTTAACAACCCTGTACCAGTTATCCCTCTCCGCTGGCCTAAGGCCAATGGCTTTTATTAAACCAACCACATCATCCTTGGTGAGGGTTGGCTTGCCAAGGCCCGTTGCTGGTATCACCCTCTCCTCGTATAGCGTGCCGCCGAAGTCGTTGGCGCCGAATTTAAGGGTTAATTGAGCTGCCTCCAGGCCGTTGGTTAACCAACTCGACTGTATGTTAGGTAACTCACCCTTGAATACTAGCCTAGCCACCGCAACCACTCTCAGCAGCGTTGCCGATGTCAATGGGTAGGGCACTTTACTCGTCAATTCGCTGTTACCTGGTTCAAAGTTCCAGGCCGTGAAGGATAGGAAACCCCTCGTCCTCCTCTGCAGTTGAATAATCCTATACAGGTGCTCAGCCCAATCCGCCTTAGACTCAACGTGACCGTACATCATTGTTGCGTTGCTCATTATACCTAACCCATGGGCCTCCTCCATTATTCTAAGCCACGTTTCAGCGGTGATCTTGTGGGGCGCTATCACCCTCCTAACATCATCAACCAAAATCTCCCCACCTCCACCGGCCAGCGTATCCATGCCAGCAGCCCTAAGTCTCTCAAGAATCTCCCTGTAACTCATCCTAAGTCTCCTAGCCAGGTAATCCACCTCTATAGGGCTTAAGCCATGTATGGCAACATGGGGTAACCTATCCTTCAATGCCTTGAATAAACCCTCGTAGTACTCAATGTCCAGTTCAGGGTTTATACCGCCCTGAACCAGGATCTGCCTAATCCCAAACCTAGAATCAACCTCGGCTGCAAGTTTAACCGCCTGGTCAATACTCATGGTGTAGGCCTCAGGGTGCCTTAACGGCCTGTAGAAGGCGCAGAATTTGCAGGCCACTATGCAGACGTTGGTGTAGTTTAATATCAGGTTGGGTATGAAGGTTACCACATTGCCGAACAACCTCCTGGTTAGGCCATCGGCAGCCATACCTAGGTCCCATAGGTTTAACTCAAGTAGTCTCTCTATGTCAGGTGGCTTTAACTCCTCACCGCTCAGTGCCTTCTCAAGGGCCTGATCCATCGGTTAATCAACCCCCTTAAGGGTTCTTTAACGTTAACCTGCACTTCACCCTGTTATGGGTATTGGGTTAGTTTTTTAAGCATATGAGGCTGTGACTTAGCAATGTGCACAATTAACGATATTAGGAATGCCGTGTCTAATGGGTTGAGTAGGGGTGATGCGTTAAGCCTATTCAACCAGTGCGACTTCAAGGCCCTAGCCAAGGTTGCTGACGAATTAACCACCCAGTTAACCGGCGACACGGTTACATTCGTCAACAACGTCGTCATTAACTACACCAACGTGTGCGTCGCCCAATGCCCAATATGCGCCTTCTACAGGCCTAAGGGACACCCTGAGGCATACTTGAGGAGCCCCCAGGAGGTGGTTAAGGGTGTCCTGGAGGCTAAGGCTAGGTACAGCATCACTGAGCTTCACATCAATGGTGGCTTCCACCCCGACTTAACCGTGGAGTACTTTGAGGAGCTGTTCAGTAGCGTCAAGAAGGCTGCACCTGACGTTACCATTAAGGGGCCGACGGCCGCTGAGGTTGACTTCTACGCCAGGATTTGGAGAATGAGCACCAGGGAGGTGCTAGAGAGGTTCAGGAATGCTGGCCTAGACGCCTTATCTGGTGGTGGGGCTGAGATCCTCAGCGAGGATGTTAGGAGGGTGATAACGCCGTATAAGTTTAATGCTGAGGCTTGGCTTAAAATATCCATGGAGGCGCATGAACTTGGGTTGAAGACAAACTCAACCATGCTGTATGGCCACATAGAGGCACCACAGCACATAGTGAACCACATCTTCTCAATAAGGGAGCTTCAGGAGAAGACTCATGGGATCCTCCTCTTCATACCAATTAAGTTCATCCCATGGAATACGAAGCTGTACAGGGATGGGTTGGTTAAGGGGCCTGCACCGGCTGAACTCGACGTGAAGGTTGCAGCTATCTCAAGGCTGATACTGGGGGATAGTGTTAAGAGGATTGGGGCCTACTGGACCTCCGTGGGTAAGAGGATGGCATCAACGTTACTAATGGCAGGTGCAAACGACCTGGTGGGCACGATGATAAATGAGCAGGTCCTCAGGCAGGCGGGTTCAGTGGAGCCCATTAAGCCAACCACGGTGGCTGAGCTGGCGCACATTGTAAGGGAGATTGGGAAGAGGCCCTTCCTGAGGGATACATTCCACGTTAAGCTCACTGAGGTGAATCAATGAAGGTAGCTAGGCTCAAATACACGCACAGCGAGCCCCTTTTCAGGTACTCTGGCTTAAACCCAGTATCTGCAAGCAACAATGAGTCAATTAAGCTTGTGCTTGAGGGTGAGGTTGACGTAGCCTTCGTACCCTTGACCTACGCAGCCCAGTACTGCGACGTATTAGGCATGATCCCCCACTACGCAATATACAGCAGAGGCCCTGTTTTATCGGCCAGGTTATTCAAGGGCTTGGGTAAGGGTTATGCTGCGGTTGAGGATACCAGCGTTAATGCAGGTGCCTTAACGGCATTAATGGGTATAACCTTCGACAGAGTTAAGGATCCCTACGAGGCACTTAATAGGTATGAGGGTGTTTTAGTGATCGGCGATGAGGCACTTAAAATGAGCTCCCGGGGGCTGCCATACATTGTTGATGTTGGTGAGTTATGGGAGAGGAGGGTTGGGAAACCCCTCGTATACGCCGTGATGGTAGCTAGGCTTGGGGTTGATTACGGTGAGTTGATGGGTGTTGTTAAGAGGATTGGGGAGTCACTAGGCATCTTCATGAGCAACCCCGAGCCGCTCATAAGGGAGGTTGCAGCCAGGCTCAACGTACCTGAGGTTGTCGTCAGGGATTACTTAACCAGGAGTATTAGGTACGTGGTTGATGATGAAGTTATTGATGGTATTAGGACTGAGCTTGAGGTTCTTAAATTACCGAAGTGTCTAAGGGTGATGCCACGTTAACCCCTCCACCTAACCCTAGGCTTAAGCACATGGGCCTTGGCCTCAATCCTATCCCTAAACCTACTTAAATCCCTAAGTATCCCCCTGGCCTCATCTCTCATGTTCCTCCTCAACCCATACATACCCAACCTGGGTAAGACCCTCCTCTCCGGTTCGTAGTACAAGTCATCCTCCGGCTCAACCCTTGGGTTTGGTATGTGGGCTACCCTAGGCTCGTAGCCAAGGACCTCCCTACTGGCATCCCTAACCAACTCAGCAATGGTGTTAAGCGTCAGTATCTCCCTGTAGTGGTAAACTGTCCTATACTCACCATCGCTTGGTGGGTTCTCTAGGAGTAGCATTAGGGCGTCTATGGTGTCCTCAAGGGAGGTGAAGCCCTTCTTCTGAAGCCCACTACCGTAGACGGTTAACTCATGGCCTATCACAGCCTCGGCGCAGAACCTGTTGAATACGGTCCCCCAAACGTCATCGAAGTCGAACCTTGTGAATAATTCATCTGAAACAATCTCACTCGTCCTAGTGCCGTACACGGGGCCCTGGTGGAAGTCGGTTATGGTTAAACCCCACAGCTTATTAGCGTAGACCAGCATGAATGAGTCAAAGACCTTACTCCAATGATACCACGAACCAGCCCACCTCGGCACCAGTATCCTATCCTTAACCCCATTAATCACCGCATCAACGAAGGCATCCTCCGGTAGCTTAAAGGCTGGGTATCCAAACTCGCCAAGGGTGCCCATCTTAAGTAGGTGAATCCTCCTGTCAACATCCCTAATGGAGTATATTACGTTTAGCGTTGACTTAAGGTTGTTGGTTATTGTGTATGAGGCGTGGTTAATGTCTATCATTGAGTATGGGGCTGAGCGTTGCTCGGCGAAGTGGACTATGGCATCTGGCCTATGCTCCTCTATTATGTGCCTAACCGAGTCGTAATCCGTGACATCGGCCTCGTGGAATATTATCCTCGAACCATAGATCTCCTCCACAGCCTTAACCCTATCATCCATGCTCAGTATGGGTAACGCTGACCATGAACCAACCTCCTCCACAGCCCTCCTGGTGTAGAAGTTGTCAACACCGATCACCTCATGACCCCTCTTAACCATCCTCAGCGCTAAAGCCCACCCCAGGTAACCGTCAATGCCCAGTATGAGGATCTTCATACGGCAAGCACCCTCCAACTACACATTTATACCTAACTCACTTAACGTGCTACTCGGCTAACTGGGCAATGCCCATCAGTATTAGGTAAACGGCCACGTGAATTGGGACACTCTCCACATCACCAGGTTCCTTAATATGGACAGTCTCCCCAAGAACCTTACTGATGGGTAATTTCTGGGTTAACCTAATCCTTGGGTTACCCCTCCTGAAGGCAATTGCCTTACCCAACACACCCTCAATGCCGCCGTCAAGGTCCCTTAGGCTTAACTCAACAGCGGATAGCCCTGTCTTCCCATGTAGGCTGTTGGGCATTCTCATGAGCCTATTTGTATCTATGGTAACTACCTCATCTATGTGTATGGCCAGGTCCGACGCCAATTCACCAGCCTTACTCTTAATTAGGCCTGCCGTAACCTTACCATACCTAGACGCAGCGTTGATTAACCTACCCACACTGCCGTACAGCCTATGAAGCTGATTAGCATCAACACCCTGCGGCACTGTAATCAGCAGTGACCTATCACCCCTATTGACTAGTATCTGCCTGGTTGGGTCAACCTTGCCCGTTAGGTAATCCGTAATCATCCTCCTCTCATCCTGGGTCAGGCTAGTCACCTCCTCAGGCCCCTCAACATGCACGTGGAAGCCCCTATGCCCCGAGAAGGTCACCCTGAGGTACTTTTCATCAATACCGAATTCATACATCAAGACATCTATGAGCCTCCTAACCTCAGTTAAGGCATCGTTAAGGCACTCGATTGTCACCAACTCAACCCCCCTACAGTTCTCCGTAGGCAAGTGATCACCATCTATGTCGAAGACTAGGTCAGCCCCAAGCCAACCCTTAGCATCCATTTCACTGGCTGCTGGGTTCCTGAAGTATGCGCTTGACAGGTATAGGTTCCTGGGCACTTTATCAGCTATGAAACCCCTCAACCCACCCCAGTCCCTAAAACCCAGGTGCCTCACCATTGATTGGGAGTGGAATGGCTGGTAGGCAACCTCCCTACTCTCAATCCTCGGTATGCCCGGTGGGTTGAAGGAATTCCTGTAGTAATTCCTGAAGAGGACCTCAACGTACCTCGTTGACTCATCCACTACTCTATCCTTGGGGCCACGAAGTAGGCTAATGTTCCACCACCCGAGATTTCGAAGGTTAGGGCCAGTGGCTTCTGGGTGGCGAACTCCACGGTCACTATGTCGCTTATTTGAAAGGCGCTGTTGACTATGTCTGAGAGGTAATCCACGCTGTAGGTTGCCGTTGCCGTCTCCTTGTTATCGTACTCAAAGAGCACCTCCCCACCCCTCTCAAACTTAATCTCAGTCTCACCCCTATCACTGGACGCCCTTATGTACAAGCCATCCTCCTTACCCTCAAACTTGGCGGCATCGGCAATAACCTCAACATCCTTCACGGCCTGCCTAAGAGCATCGCTGGCTAACTTAGCGGTCACGGTGAAGACAACCTTGGGTGTTGGCAACTGTTCAACGGGAACATCTATCAGCGGTAGCTTAACGGTCCTGGTCACCTTACCCGTCATCCTTATTTTGAGGCTGTTCTCCTCAACCTCAAAACTAACGCTACTACCCTTACCAGCCCTCCTCAATATCTTCTTTATTTCGCCGAAGTTTATGCCAATGTTCACGTCCTGGTCGACGTCAGGGTACTCGTCGAAGGCGGTCCTAGGCATGTACAAGTCAACCATGGCCGTCCTGGATGGGTCAAGGGCCCTCAACTTAACGCCATCCTTAGTCAGGGTTAGCGTGGACTCCTCAACAAGCACCGCTACGGCGTCCATTATTAGGTACCACTCCTTGCCATCCGGGTAAGTCAACTTAATGCTACCCACGCCCACTACAGCCATTTCAGATTTTATAAGGCTTACGACCCATAACCCAGGTATTAGCCATAGTTTTATAAAGGAGCCGCAACCTGAGCTGCTCCCAATGGATGATTGCGTCTTCTGCAGGATAATAGACGGTAGGGAACCTGGTTACGTGGTTTACGAGGATGAGGAGACTATTGCTATACTTGACAAGTACCCGATAAACAAGGGCCACATACTAGTCATGCCCAAGAGGCACTACAGGGACATATTCGAGATACCACCCAACACCCTATGCAGGGTAATGGAGACTGTTAAAACCATAGCCGCAGCCGTGGTTAAGGGGCTCAATGCCGATGGAGTTAGGTTAATACAGAACAACGGCTCATCAGCAGGGCAGGTGGTCTTCCACTTCCACGTTCACGTAATACCCTACTACGGTGGTGGGTTTAGGTTACCCAGGCTGGAGCTTAGCCATGAGGAGGCTGTTGAGGTTGTTAACAAGGTGACTAAGGCACTTAGGGAACTTAGGCCCAATGCACACTCCCCCAGAGAGAGTTAAGCATTTTTTACACCAGCCAAGTTAATGAACCATGGTTAGGATCAACACCGCCAAGTGGAGGGGTGTATTAATCAGGGCTACCATAGTAGTGCTAGTGTTTGCACTACTACTTGAGGCCATCTTCATGTATATTAACATCCAAGTATCAAATAACCTAAGCCTACCTGGATCCGCCTACGTACAGCTTAATAAGAGTGATGCATACGCATTGATCATTGAGTCGCTGCCTAACGTTAAGTATAGGGTGGATGTAACGCTCCAGGTTATTAGAGGTTCAGCGCTGGTTATTTTAGATAACGGCAGTAGAGTCGTGATCACGGCGAGTACTACGCCTCCACCTCCTATGATTAGGTTAACCTTAACTAGGGGTTTAAGGTACATTGGCTCCTTCCCGCAGTGCAGTGGGTACTATGCATGGTTTAACCTTAATGGAAGTTTAGTTAACCCAGGCTCCTTCATACTGGGCAATGCCACGCCTAAGGTCATCGCGGTACCCTTTACGGTATTCCTAAGCAGGCCCATTAATGCAACCCTAGTCAACCTAGGCCCACTTTCAACTTTAACGCTAAGTAATGCCACATATATAGTGAATGTGCTTAACGTTGTAAGCTGCGACAATGCAATTAGCCTAACCCCAGCTCTAATAGTGGTTGGCCTATCCAATGGAACCATAGTCGGCCTATCGTGGGGCTACAGGGTGGTTGAGGTATGAGTATGAGTGACGTGGTTGACAAGGTGCTTAGGCTTAGGGATGCGTTAGAGACCGTGGAGGGCATTAACAATAAGCTTAATGAATTACCCAAGTTATTCATAGTCATATTAACCGTGACCGTGGCGACACTGGGGGTCTACGATACCCTGTGGTTCATGTTAGGGACCGTTTACGCCTCATTAAGCTTCCTGTGGATGCTAGTCATCCTTGGGTTAATCCTCTTCTCACTTTACTACATGGCGCACAGGTTGGACAAGGCCAGTGAGGTTAAGGGGCCTTACCAGGATTGGGGTGATAAGCTTAAGGAGGGGGCACTGGGCGTGTTGGCTGTACTGGAGGGTTTGGATTGGGATTACGTGGAGTATAGGGTGAATAGGGCTAGGTCACTCTACCCAATCCTACTCATCATAGATGAGGCCGTGTGGGCGGCGCTATTCTACTTCATAGTTGGGTTTGCCTACGCATTTCTGAATTACCTCCTATTCAACATAACAAGTGGCCCATTGTACGTTTTTACACTGGCTAGTTCAGTGGTTTTGGCAGTAGCCCTAACCCTGGCCGTAACCTGGAATGAGGTGGTTAAAACCTTCAAGACCCTGTGGAGTCTTGATTCACTGCTCTGGGAGGTTAGGTGGCTTTACCATGAGTACAGGAAGCTTCAAACCTAACCTCTACGTACTGGCGAGGATAATCAAGACTCTAATGGATAATGGAGTCATGAGGAGGACTAACCTAGCCCAGGCATCGGGGTTATCGTACGATAAGCTCCAGAGGTACCTAAACTGGATGAGTGAAAGGGGCTTAATCACAATGGATGGTGACGGCTACGTTAGGCTAACTGAGGAGGGGGCTAAGGCTTATGATGAGTTGGTCCAGTGGATAATAAGGTACGTCGGCAGCCTGAGGTTAAGCAGGTACTAACACCTATGCCCAACCTAAGCTATGCATTAAGTCTTGAACTTAACCATGCTTATAAGCCTCTGTGGAGTCTGAGTAAATCAAGTTTTATAAGTTCCTGTGGAGTGCCAGTGCACAGTGATTGAGGATTACAATCCATGTCGAGGGATAGGATAAGTGAACTGGAGGTTTACAGGAGGTTTGAGGAGGCTGAGGTTAAGTGGATCCCCGACGCCATTGATAAGATCAGTTTCACACCCTTCTCCCTAAACTTCCTCTTCGGACCTAGGCAGGTGGGTAAGTCCACGGCATTGCTCCTAGCCATTAAGAGACTACTGGATGAGGAAGTTAACCCAAAGGCAATATTCTACTATTCATGCGACAAACACCTACCGCCTCCAGAGAGATGGTGGTGATAAAACACTGCTAATGTTACCCCTACCCTTCCCTAGGTATGTGGAGCTCTTCAACGTTCACTTACCTAGGGGTGACTTAAGCTTCACCCTGTCGAACTACCAAGCATACAACCAATTCATCCCAATCCTAAATGATCTTCTGGAGAGGTATGAGGTGACTGGTGAATTCCCAAATGCCATTAGGGACCTCCTAAGGACTGGAGGCAGTCATCAAAAGTTTCCAATGATGTACTCAGCGACTTCATCTGACCTCTTCCCCGCCCTTAAGGGCGAGGGTTCCCCGAGGTCTTGAGGGTTACACCCCTTTTGCGGGTGCTACTTGGTTGTGCCCTACGATGAATGATAGGGGCTTTTTGATGACTAGGGGTATCTTTCCAATGGCTCTTCTCATTATGTTTAATGCCCCGTTTAGGTCGCTGTGTAGCTTATGCCCCATTGGGCAGTGGGCAACACCTCTTGGTTTTCTCTTCACCT
>NZ_LCTF01000042.1 GCF_001663375.1 Caldivirga sp. MU80 | reverse complement strand
TAACCCCAGAGAAAATAGCAGGAATAACCCACGGATCACCATAAGGCCCAATGAACCTCACAACAGTCCTATTACCCACAGTAACAGTCTCAATCCTATAAGGCCTCAAAACTATGAGGGGGGCATTAGGAGACACAGCAGGCCATGCGCATACGCTAGGGCACATTGGGTAGACGTTCAAATAGCCAACATAACCCACGTAGTACAGGCTCACCCTCGAAGGGGAATCACGGGTAAGGTGAGTTACAAGCAACACACCCACCACGGCTACTATGGCTAATGCTAAACCAACCCAAACCCACCAACCCCAACCCATACCACCTACACCTAAAAACCAACTTATATTCCCTCCCCCAATATTGAGTATGAAGCAGAATATAGCCCACTACCCCATCATTGCATTAGGAATCACAAACACGGCCACTCACCTTGGTGGGTTGGGTTTCTGCGCCCACCGGCTTCCCATCATCTTTTCGTAGTTCCTCGTGGGTATTGGCTTCACCACCCAGTACCACCAATCACCTCATAGCCCACCACACCAGCAATACAGCAAAAAGATGATGAAACTTACTTTTCATCCAACACCCACCACACGCCTCATGGCGATGATTTTCAAACCCAACCCCAAGCCCCCGAAACCCACAGCAACAAGAAAACCCCAGCAACAGGCAGGAAGCCACCACAAACCCAAGGGAGACCACCAAGAAGGAGACAGCAGGAATTTCACAAACCACCACCCCCAGAGAGGCGGTAACGTTTACTGTTACGTGGTTAAGCATTTATATTATGCATTGCTTAGGTTTATTGGTGTTTTTAACCGTTAGAGCCCTTATTAGCCTGGGTGGGCCGCTGAACCTAGGATCCTGCGCAGTGCCTTAATCCTGCGTGGTGTTGCTGGGCTTTTTAGCTTATTGAGAGGGAGGTTAATAGAGTAGGAGAGCCCTCTCCCTTAACCTGCCTGTTTCTGGGTCAACCTCAAGTTCAAGCACCTCAAGTGTGGTTACGCCAATGAGCACCTTGTCTATGATATCCGAGATTAGCACTGGGACAACCTCAGACCTACCCTCAATCTCTATGAGCGCCCTTGACCTATCAACCTCGATGACACCGGCCCCGGTCTCAACCCTTGACCTGCCTATTACCCTAAGCCCAAGCTCATTAGCAATGGCCCTAGGCACCACCGTTAACGTGGCTCCAGTGTCCACGAGTGCCCTGGCCTCAATGACCCTTGAACCATCCTCACTACCAACCTTCACCGTAACCCAGACATGGCCCATTGTGAATAATCCGGGGCCTGTTATTTAAGGGTAACCTTAGCGGCGCCTTAACTAAGGCTAAGTACCTTAGTTTCACGTAGTCTCATTGACTGACTGGTTTAGCTGGTGTACTTTTAATTGCGTCAGTGGCGAGAATTACCAATCACCCCTTCATTAAAGTCCTGGCTCATCACGCCGTTTTGCTGGTTTTGCCTTTAATTTAAAGCCTTCTGGCTTGTTGGGTGTTCCTGTTTTTAATTACAGCAATGTAAACATTTATAAGCGTGCGCCCGGTGACTTATGCGGTATTAATGGAGGAGCAGGATGATAGGGAGAGTAGGGTTAAACTCGTGGAGAACCTCCTCAAGATTGTTAATGATGAGGCTAGGAATTCCCTCCAGGGGGTTTTGAGGGATGTGCCTGGCATCTTTAACCTCTTTAAGGATACGTACGGCTTCAACACGAGTTACGTTGATTTAAGTGAAGGTGGCTTACTCATACTGGAGTCCGTGTGCTCCCAATCGAAGAGCACCGGTAATGAGGCCCTTGCCCCATTAATGAGGTTCATTGGGCTTGACCCAGGTGTACAATCAACCTACCCATTCACGGTTAGCCTAGGCCTAATCTGCATGCCATCCCAGGAGGGTTTAAGCTACCAGGGTGAGGGGCCCAGCGTGGAGGAGGGGGCACTCTACTTCGTGTCCGGCTTCAGTGAGGCTGGTGGGGTTGGTGATGTTAAGCTTTACTGCGCCAGGAGGGTTATCGTTAAGCCTGGTTCACTGGCCAGTGAGGTTAAGGTTAGTGGTGATGAGCTTGTTAATGAGGCAGCCAAGGCCTGTAGGGGATTTAGGGAGAGCCATAGTGAGCTGGTTAAGTCCTTCAACGAGTACTTCGGCCTTGAGCCAGCGGAGGTTGTTGAGATCGATGAGGGCTCCGTGGGCGTCGACCTACCCCTTAGCCTAAACCTAATGGAGCCCATTAAGGCCCTGGCCACCAGGTTGAAGTCCGCCATATCCGAGGAGAAGCCAACCCTAATGCTCCTAGGCATACAGTGCACTGGGGGAGTGAGTGAGGATTACGTGCTGAATGCCAGTGAGGACGGCGTCCTCGTGGTTGGTAGGAGACTTAGTGATGGGTGTTTAAGGTACTTCATGGTTAAGTAACGCTATGGTTACTTACGTACAGCCCAAGGTAAGGTTCAAATGCACCCTCTGCGGTGAATGCTGCAGGAGGTACTGGATAACTGTCACCGTAGATGACTTGCTGGCCATCTTCATAAACTCAGGTTTAAGGCCAAGTGAGGTCTCGGCGCTTTACAACGCCAACGTGGCTGGTGACTGGCAGGCGCCCAGGATTAGGCTGAGGGATGGTTACTACTACCTGGTGCTTAGGAAGAGGGTTGATGGCTCATGTATATTCAATGAGTGGAGGGGGGATAGGATGATATGCACTATACATAGCTATAAGCCATTAACCTGCAGATTCTACCCATTCATATACCACTGGGTTTATGACAAACTTTACTTTGAGCTCTACGATAAGGCCATGGGCTACTGCCCAGGGGTTGGTAATGGGCCTATTGTTGACTTGGCGAGGGAGAGCGAGTACGCGGTTAAGTCTAGGGAGGCTAAGGAGAGGTTTAGGGTATTCGTTAACCACTGGAACAAGCTGGTTGATGATAAGTCCGTGGAGGCAACCGTGGACTCATTCATGAATTACCTAGACTGCGTTATTGGCTTACTGGCCGGTAGGCCCCTTGAGTGCCCAGGCGTATTCAAAGTTAATGAATTACTGCCCGCCTTAACCGGTGGACCTCTCCATTAACCTGAGGTTAAGTCTCCTTAGCTCGCCCAGTACCTTATCGATAAACCTCTCGTAGAGGGGCCACTTATCCTCACCGACCCTACCCCTAATCACCTCCATTACGGCATTGTAGTTCTTGAACTTTTCATTAAGTTCCCTCCACGGTATGCCCCTCAACCCGTCACTGAGCTCCTTATCGAAGCTGAGTTTACCAAGCATCATTAGTACTGACATTATTGGGTAGCCCACGTAACCTCTATACACCGTGCCGTTATCATTACTGTAAACGAGCCCCCTCCCCTCATCAACGTAGACCGTGTAGCTCCTGGAGCCATCACTGGACACTATGACGTAGTGGTCACCCTCCCTCCTAACGCGCCCATCCGCTATTGCCGATAAGGCCTCGAGGACCTTGATCCTAGGGGGTAGTCTTAGCCTCCTCTCCACGGTCTTTATCACTCAACCTGGCTAATAAACCTTTACACCATGAGTTTAGATGATGGGAAACGCTTATAAGCAGTGGGTTGGTTAGGCATTAGCCCCAGCCCCTTCCTAAGGGCGGCCTGCCGCGTGGGCGGTGCGGCTTCCTGTGATGAGACGGGGACGGTAATGAGCATGGTGACTGGAATTCCACGCACTGATTCAGCTTCGTGGAAATAATTGAAATGTTTTTACCTAACTGCACTAAGCCTTTAACCACTATCTCAGCAGGATGAGGGCCACAAGGCCGTAGAGCGCTATGGTCTCTACGAAGGCCAATACTAAGAAGAATACCAAGATGTCCCTCTTCTCGACGGATGCCGATGCTATTGCAGCCCCGGCTATCCCCATACCCACACCAGCCCCAATGGCCGCTAGCCCGAAGGCTAAGCCTGCGCCAAGGTACCTGTACGACTGGTCAGTGGTGGCCTGCGCGTTCAACACGGGTAGCGTTGATAGTAAGGCTATTAGTGCTACTGCAAGCCACTTATTCATATTGATCAAATAGCCCTGGATGCGCATATTTTTAAGCATTAACTACGCTTAGGGGTATGCTACCCGCCATAGTGGTGATTAGGGCTAAGGATGAGGAGTTGGCCAGGGGGCAGGGTGTGGTTGAGGTACCTATACTCAAGCCGATTCCTAATGATGAGGCGTTAGGCAGGTTAAGGGAATTATGCATGAAGAGGTGGGATGTGGTGGTCTTCATGAGCACAACAGCCGTGAAGTACGCCTATGATGTGGTTAAGCAGCCTTGCTGGGTTAGGTGCATGGCCGTTGGCCCATCCACTAGGGCCTTTGTTGAGGAGTATTTCCACGACTCATGCCTAGTGCCCAATGAATACTCAAGCATGGGGCTACTCCAAATGCTAAGGCACATAGATGGTAAGGTACTGGTGCTGAGGTCCATGGAGCACGCCCTCGATTTATTCAAGGAGCTGGGTGATAGGGTTGTTGAACTGGGGCTATATGGGCTTACCTTGATTAATGAGGAGTTAGGCAAGCTTAAGGGGCTACTGAGTGAAGTCGAGTCCAGTGGGGTTAAGTACGCGGTGGTGGTGACGAGCCCAAGGGTTGCACGTGAGGTTAGCAGCATGTTAACCAACCTCAGGAACGCCATCATAGTTGCCATAGGACCCGTTACCTCAAGAGAATTGAACAAGCTTAACATACCCCATAGGGTTGCCGCAGTACACACTATAGATGGAGCCGTGGAGGAGGCTAGACTGGCTCTACGCGAACTCAATAAGGGTTATGGCTAAGCCAACCCTTGTGCCAGCTATCAGTGTGAAATGGTTTTTAAGAAACCCCCTTAGGGCGCGTTACGTGCAACTTAACTACTCGCAGAGACCTCTCCTGGTGTTTTGGGAAACCACTAAGGCTTGTCCATTAAGCTGCAGGCATTGTAGAGCCAACGCAATATTGAAGCCACTACCAGGTGAGTTAACCACCAGCGAGGGTAAGGGGCTCATTGAGCAGGTGGCCGACTTCGGTAAACCAACCCCAGTGCTAATCCTAACGGGCGGTGACCCACTCACGAGGGGGGACTTATTCGAGCTTATTGATTACGCCAAGTCCCTGGGAGTGCCCGTTGCGGTATCACCCACCGTATCAGAAAGGTTACTTGACGGCGAAGTGATAGGTGAGTTGAGGAGGGTTCACTCAGTGTCCATTAGCCTTGACGGTGCATCACCGGTGACCCATGACTACATTAGGAATAGGGAGGGGGTGTTCAACCTAACGATAAGGGCCATATCAACGCTACTGGGTAGTGGCGTTAGGGTTCAGGTTAACACAACCCTCATGAAGCTTAATGTCCATGAACTACCGCTAATTGTCAAGACACTTAGGGACCTTGGCGTATACACATGGGAGGTCTTCTTCCTAATACACGTGGGTAGGGGTATTGAACTCGAGGCTCTAACGCCGGAGGAGACCGAGGACGTGATCAACGTGCTTTACGACGTGTCGAAGTACGGCTTCACCGTTAGGACTGTTGAGGCGCCATTTTACAGGAGGGTTACGTTAACCAGGTATGCCATTGAGAACGGCATAATTAACGTGGAGCCTAAGCTCGGCCCACTTTACCGCCAACTCCACGAGGGCATGGTTAAGGTTATTGGCCCTGAACCACCTAAGCTGGCTAAGAAGCCTACGGTGGCTAGGACCAGGGATGGTGATGGGATAATATTCGTCGCCTATAATGGTGACGTATCGCCAAGTGGCTTCCTACCCATTAGGCTGGGTAATGTGAGGGAGGAGAGCCTAGTCAAAATATACAGGGAAAACCCCACCCTACAACGCATAAGGAGGGGTGAATATGGGGGTAGGTGCGGGCGCTGCGAATTCAGGTTCATATGCGGGGGGTCTAGGGCAAGGGCATACGCGGAGTACGGTGACCCGCTCGCCGAGGACCCGGCATGCGTGTATGAGCCAGGAAGCGTGAAATTACCCACGGACCTCCTCCCAGTGTAGATACCGGAAACCACCAACACCCTCATTCCCATAGTCCCTCGCATTATTGGCCTGGGACTTAAGCTATGGTTGTTAGTCGGCCATTAACGGCGCATGAAAGGGCATGGTTATGCGTGGAAATCCTTAAAAGGCACACCTCCAGGGTAGGCTGAATGGTTAGCGTTAAGGATGTGCCGCAGGATAAGCTCGTGGAGCGACTGGCCAGGTACCTTAAGGACAACGTACCCCAGGTCAAGCCACCCCAATGGGCCGTTTACGTTAAGACTGGGAGGAATAAGGATAGGCCACCCCAGAACGACGACTGGTGGTACATTAGGGCAGCCGCGGTATTGAGGAGGATATACCTAAACGGGCCCGTTGGCCTCGGGAGCCTTAGGTCATCCTTCAGCTACAGGGCTAAGGTAGGGCCCAGGGTTAGGAGTGAAAGAACCGCTAAGGCCGGTGGGGCAATCATAAGGACTATTCTACATCAACTGGAGGCGGCGGGGTTCGTTGAGAAGACCAACGGTGGTAGGGTGATTACGGCTAAGGGTAGGTCACTGCTTGATAAGTTAGCCGCCGAGCTGTTTAAGGAGCTTAAAATCAACATTAAGGTGTTTCCGCAGTAGCGCCTTCACCGCATTTAAGCGTGCAGTTGAACCTGGACAGCACCTCTAACAGGAACCTCATGGCCCCCCTATACTCCTCTAACCCATACTGAGTAATCCTGTAATACTTTGAGCCATCCTTACTGAAGCTCTCCACCAACCCATCCCTCTCCATCTTGTAAAGCACCACGTAGACTGATACGGTAGTCACGTTTATGGCGTACTTACCCTTAATGTCCTTCACTATCTCGTAACCTGTCTTAGGGCCTTGGATCAGTGAATTAACCACGTATATCCATAGGTTCTCCTTAGTAATCTTGCTGATGAACCTAGCCAGGGCCTTACCCACATTACCCGACCCTGGTTAAGCTTTATAACTTATCCAGGCTGATTTGAACCAATGATAGGTAGGGTTAAGGAGGCTCTTGAACATGCCTTGGTTAGAATCGCCCCGGCATTACCCAGGAACCCAAACCTACTTACAGTAATGGGTCTGATGGTGTCGCTGGCTGCTATACCTGCAGCCTTAATTAGGCAATACCCGGTGCTACTGCCAATCATAGTTTTAGTATCGGGTTTCTTCGATGTTGCTGATGGGTTATCGGCTAGGTTTAACAATAGGGTTTCCAACTCGGGGGCCTTCCTTGACTCAGCCTTGGATAGGTTTGAGGACTCTGCCATAATAATTGCGGTTGCCGTGTTGGGTGGCTTGAGCGACGTGCTCCTGATTGAAGCCTACGTGGCCGTGGTTGGTTCACTATTGACGAGTTACATGAGGGCTAGGGCTGAGTCACTGGGCTTAAGGATGCTTGGGGTTGGCTTCTTCGAGAGACCTGAACGCCTAATCTACATATTCACCCTAACCCTAATATACGCCCTAGTCAGGAGAATCGAGATCTTAACCTACGGTATGGGGTTATTCGCATTAATAACCCTGGTGACCGCCGTACAACGCACAGTGGTTGCCTACAGGCTACTTAAGAACCATTAACCACTCATCACCAAGTCAGGGCTCCAGACCCCTATCACCGGGTCCCCTGACCCTCATGCAGTAGGGTTGAATAGACAATATAAGCTTAACCTCGATGCGAACTTCCCTGTACCTTGGGCATAGGTGGGTTAACTTTTAAACCATGACTAAGCCTTAGCCTGGATGCTGAGGATAGCCCTCATAGGGCTGGGTAACGTTGGAAAGGCATTCGTAAAGGTGTTGCTGGCTAAAGCTGGTGAACTAGCGAAGCTGGGTTATGAACCATGTGTGGTTGGTGCCTTAGCCTCTAGGGGTGGTGTGATGGGTGATGGGTGCCTAAGCAATAAACTCTTGGCTGAATTAGCCGACAAGGGGCTCTACGGAGCCACTGAGGTGAGGAGTATTGAGCTTGGCGATTTGATAAGCCTCAACCCTGATGTGGCGGTGGTTGCCATACCACCAAGCTATAGGACCGGGGAGCCGAACCTGTCTATGTACAGGGAGTTGGTTAGGAATAGGATATCGGTGGTAACAGCTGATAAGACTGGGCTGGCCCTAGCCTACCAGGAACTAGTGGGTGAGGCTAGGGCTAGGGGTGTCTACCTAGGCTTCACGGCCACGGTGATGGCCGGCACGCCAGCCCTACCGTTACTAAGGGGTTTAAGGGGTAGGAGCATTGACTCAATTACCGGCGTGTTAAACGCCACATCGAACTACGTTCTAACGCTGGTTGAGGGTGGGTTACCCATGATTGATGCGGTTAAGAGGGCTGTGGAGGAGAAGATTGCCGAACCAGACCCGTCAATAGACCTAGGTGGCCTAGATGCAGCAGCCAAGGCAGTGATAATGGCAAACACGGTGGGTCTCCCCGTTAGTTTAAGGAATGTTGAGGTTCAGTCGCTGTTAAACCTCAATGAGGCTTACATTAGGGATGCCGTGAGGAGGGGGGTTAGGGTTAAGCAGGTTGCCTCAATAGACTTAGCTAAAGGTAGGGTGTCTGTTAAGCCAATGGAGGTGCCAGCCGGTGGGGTGCTTGGTTCAGTGAGCGGCAACTACAACACATTAATCATTAGGCTTAGGGATGGCAATGAAATAACGCTAATTGGGCCCACGGGGCCCGCTGGGGCCACGGCTGAGGTAATGTTCAGCGACCTGCTTGAGTACGTGGAGCTACGCTTAATGATGGGGAAAGGGTAATAAGGGTTAAGCCAACCTAAGGCGCTGGTGATGTGGATCTCGAGTCCTGATAAGTGACGATGGCTCGCATGGCTGATTCAATCACCACGGCTCGTTCTTAAGGCCAAGTAGGTAGGCCCCTGTATTGGTGGCTAGGTGTATTGGTGGGGTTATCAACACCGCGGTTACGATAATGGGTACTGTTAATAGGCTTGGGTTAATGATGTAAAGTGCCAGTAGTGACGCAAGTAGGAAGTCTAACTGATCCAGTAGGGGGGCTGGCTCCCCCCTCCTTAACCCAAGCCTCCTCTTAATGAAGGCGCCAAGCATATCCCCTAGGAGGGCTGCAATGGACATGACCAGCGAGTCCAGTATTGACGGGTACTTGAACACTGAACCCACCATTAGGTAAATCACGTAGTCCACGAGGTAACCAACCAAGGTACCCAGGACCACGCCCATCGCTAACCCCTCGTAGGTTTTACCGTCACCAAGCACCCTCCTACCGTCAATGAAGACCCTGTTTAAGTCGACTGGGTGCAGCCTACCTCTAAATACCCTCCTGGCTAAAACTGGGGTTGCGTTAGCCACGTAGGGTGGCCATACTATGAGTAGTGCCTGGGCCACTAACCAACCTATGTTCATAACTAGTCCATGGGCCTTTCGTGGAATGCCGATAGGTGTGCTATGGCCGAGGACCTGTATTTAAACACCCTACCACAGGCTAAGCAGACCCAAATCATGACGCTGCCCTTCCTGAAGCCGGCTATCATGTGTTCCTTCATGTGCCTCATGGCTTGCCCCTCACCTTGAACCTTAGCTTGACATATGTCGCACGTGTAATTCTTCCCACCAACCTTGAGGTGCTTCCTCATGTGCGTGACCATGGATTCAATGGGCACCTTCTCACCGCACTTAGGGCATGTTAACTCGGTTGGCTGTGGGACCATGCTGTAGTCTAGTTTTAATCCCTTAACCTCACCCATGTAGTTGCATATTGGGCAAACCACTACCTTTAACGGTGCGTAGGCTGCCTCAGCCATGGCTCACCATAATCCCTGTTGCTTTTTAAGCATTAAGCAAGGTCACCTAACCCTAATGACCCTATTCCTCGTTAAAACCGTGGCCGCAATAGCCCACACATCAATAACCAGTATGCCGTAGACCTCAAGGGTGGCGGTGGAGGGCCATTTAAGGAGGAGCGCAGGTAAGGGGGCTAGTAAGCCAAGGAGCAGGAGCGGCACACCATAGTTAAGATTACGGTCGATCACTAGGCCTATACTCCACGTCACAACGGCCAGGTCCATTTGCGTGAAGAACCACTGTGAAACGAAGGCATGTGGGTAGGTGCCCTCATGGAATACGCCAATTAGTGCCAGGAATATTGAGGCAACGGCAACGAATGAGGAGCCCATGGCCTCGATCTTATTGCCGGAAACCAGTAGGAGGTATATCGAGTAGGTGAACATGACTATGGCGGTGGCCACAAGCCCATAGTTATAAACCCAGTAATAATTGGCATGGGGGTTCCCTAAGTCGCTTAGGGCGTTATGCAGCAGGTTGAACCAAGGGTTAAGGCTAATGCTAACGATTATTACAATCCATGCCAATGCAGCCGCAGCGACGCCCATGTATGTTAACGCATCCTTAACCGTAGCCATATTTATGAGTCATCTTCAACTCTTTAAAGTATTAACTTAAGAAAAGCTTAATAAGAGGTGACCTAGGGGTTGATCTGGGGGCCGTAGTCTAGCCTGGTTAGGATGCCGGCCTGGGGCGTCAGCCCCGTTGACTAGCCGACACGGAGGTTGGGCGTCGGCCGTTCTTTAGCACCAGACACATTCATCCATTTCCATAATTCGCAAAATCACACACAGCGTTAAATCTATGCATTTTATTAATTCATTAATTAATTATATTAATTGATAATGAAACTTGGTTAATAATTCACCAGTTTTGAGTGGGCATTCACCTACTTACCTTAGCCATAAGCCCCCTTATATCATCAATGAGCTTCTTCTCGTAATCCACAAGAACCTTGTAGTCGCTGTTCTTAACCTCCATTTTGAGTCTCGTTAGTCTCCTGACTGATTCTAGTTCCCTAATGTTGTTCGCTGGTACACCGGCATTAACAGCCTCTAGGCCAACCCTGTAGTAAGTTATCATTAATCTTAGTAGCCAATACTGCTTCTCAGGGGCTGATGGAGTGTCCACTGGGTTGAAGGCGTCCTGCTTAAGGAAGCCCTCACGTAGCATGAGTGCGACGTTCATTATGTGCTTCTCCACTTCACTAAGCGCCTCACTGCCAAGTATCCTAACTATCTCCGATAACTCAGCCTCCCTGGTTAAAACCTCTATGGCTATCCTCCTCAACTCGCCCCAATCCTCACCCACAGTCTTACTATACCAAGGCGCCACGGTGTCGACATACCTACTGAAGCCCTGGAGCCAATTTATGGCTGGGTAGTGCCTTGAGTAGGCTAGCCTGGCGTCGAGGGGCCAGAAGGCGCCTATGAACCTGAGGGTGTGGCTTGTGACGGGTTCCGTGAAGTCCCCGCCAGGTGGGCTAACCGAGGCGGCTATGGTCAATGAGCCAACCTTACCCTCACCCCCAAGCAGCTTAACCCTACCAGCCCTCTCATAGAACTCGGCAAGCCTAGTGGGTAGGTAGGCTGGGAACCCCTCCTCACTGGGCATTTCACCAATCCTAAGGGCCACCTCACGCATTGCCTCAGCCCAACGGCTGGTGGAATCGGCCATGAGCAACACGTCGTAGCCCTGGTCCCTGAAGTACTCGGCTATCGTGGCCCCCATGTATATGCTGGCCTCCCTAGCGGCCACCGGCATGTTAGAGGTGTTCACTATTATGGTTTCCCTCTCCAACAGTGGACGCCCTGAGACTGGGTCTGTTAGTTTAAGTAGGCCCTGCAACGCATCCGCAGCCTCATTACCCCTCTCACCGCATAGGACTGGGACACTGTACTGGGTCCTGGCGTAAAGCATCAGTGACCTTATGGTGACTGTCTTGCCTGAGCCAAATGGGCCGGGTATTGATGCAGCCCCACCCTTAGCTATTGGGAACACGGTGTCAATGACCCTTATCCCAGTTATGAGCGGTTCGCTTGGCGGTAGCTTCTCCAGGAATGGCCTTGGCCTCCTAACAGGCCACTTATGCCACATCTTAACCTTAACTACGCCGTCACTGGTCTCAACCTCGGCAATGTCATCATTAAGCGTGTAGTCACCCTCAGGGGCCACGTACTTAACCACCCCAGGCCTGTACAGTGGTGGGTAAAGTATCCTGTGTTCGATTAACTGGGTTTCGGGCACCACGCCGAGCACATCCCCAATGTTAACCTTGTCGCCAACCTTAACTCTAGGTAGCCACCTCCACCTTTTACTGAAGTCTAGGGGTGGCGCCCTATCGTAGTTAATACCCCTGGCTATGAATGGCCTCCCCATCTGATCAAAGATAACCTTCAGGGGTCTTTGGACACCATCGTAAACCTGCCCAATTATCCCCGGCCCAAGCCAGGCGCTGAGCATCTCACCAGTCCTAACAACAGGCTCACTTGGCTTAACCCCCGTGGTGTCTTCGTAGACCTGTATGAAGGCGTTTTCACCCTGAACCCTAACAACCTCCCCGAATAGGCCCAGTTCACCCACGAAGACCAGCTCATAAAGCCTGGCGCCAGGTAACTCAGCCTTGACCACGGGGCCATTCACAACCAGTATCCTACCGGTTCCCTGGCTGCTCATCATTGCTTGACCACCTCATTAATGTACGCCTTAATTATACCCCTTATGTAGTCCACCATGCGGTTTAACACGTCATCAACCGTAGCCCTATAGGTGATTGAACTATCCTTTGTTGACGCTATGAAGCCCAACATGCCCTCCTCACCATCATTAAACTCCACGCTCACCCCAGCCTTAGCCGCTATCGCGGAGATAACCCCCTTATCCCTAGGTGAACATGTCACCACCAGCTTCCTTGACTGCGCCACCTCAATGGCCTGTGCGAATAATGCCTCAAGTAACTTACCATAGGCTTCACTACCCCTCATGTCGGCTATGCGCCTCTTAACCTCATTAATCACCCCACTGGTTAATTCGTCCATGAGGGCCAGGTACTCGGTCTTAATGCTCATTGACGCGTCGTATAGCTTATACTCTCTACTCAACATGACTTGCCTATCCACTTCCTCAAGTTCATTGCTATGCTTCCTAATAACATCCTCTACGGCGTTCATTAACTCCGCCTCGTACTTCAACCCAAGGTTCGTGACCCACTCCTCCGAATCAGCTTTAACCTTATCTATCACACTGTTTATTAATCGAATCAACTGCTCTGACATGTCCAATCACTGGTAGCCGACACTGGAGGTTTTTAAGCATATGCAGGTTTCGGCACGACTAATGTTCATTAGACTACAGTAAAGCCCATAACCAAGGCATTGACCTCCTGCCTAGGTGAGCCAAGGAGCTAAAGACCCAGCACTGATCTTAAAATCGCCATGTAGTTAACCTCACTATAACCAGCGCCGCCTAGGGATGGGACCTCGAGTATTAGTGGTTTCCTAACCCTAGTCCTCAGGTTTACGAATTCCTGCCCAGCCGCACTACTAATGTTACTTGTGACTAGTATAGCCGCCACGTCGTCCATGGCCATGAGTTCCTTAATCCTGGGTATGATCGACTTAGCGTCCGTGACGTAACCCTCGAATCCAATTAGCCTAAAGGCGTTTACAGTATCCTCATCACCAAGTATCACAACCCTCATTACCTACACCACCCACCCAGCCTTATTAATGCTTAACCTCATGACCGAGTGAAACTAGGGGATGATGATTAGCACTAGGTAGATGATTAGCGTTAGGATTAACGTAAGTACCGCCAACTCAACGTAACTGGTAACCACATCAGTATTCATGATACATGACCAAGGCGGTATTCCTTAAAAACAGAACTGTTAAACAAAATTGTTGAACAATATGCCTAACAGGCAATGGGGTGGTTTGCATGGATCCTGACCTGATTAGGGTTGAGGCGATTCCACAGGATGTTAGGCGGAAGGTACTTGAATACGTGACTGGGGTTAAGGGTATTGGGCCTAGTGACCTTGGTTACAATAAGACCTACATGTACAGGGTTAGGCACGGCATGGTGCCGATTAGTGACGGGCTCTTTAAGGCTTTACTCAGGTTCATTGACATTGATGAGTACGCTCGCCTAGTAGGCTCTGCACCACCATTAGTTGAGGCTACTCCTGATGACATTGTTCGTGTTGTTAAGAAGGCTCTTGTTGACAAGTCCTTCAGGAATCTATTGTTTGATATGCTTAGGCAGGCTTTTGGTGACGAGTTCCGTGAGTATAGGGCTTCTTGGACTGTGAAGGAGGCTGACATTGAGGAGTTTGTGAGGGCTAAGAGGCTTAAGGGGTTAAGTGGTAGGACTATTCGTGATGAGGTTCGTTACATTCGCCTAGCCTTGAGTGAGCTTAACTGGGTTCTTGAACCTGAGGGTATCCGTGAGTACATTGCTGGCTTAGCCGAGGAGGGTGAGTATAATATTGCAAGGCACGTGTCAGTCGGCTTGAAGAGCATCCTAAAGACCGTGCTTAAGCCAAGAGACCCTGCACTATTCAGGCTACTCTATGATTCCTTCACAGTGTATAAGCATAAGGCTAGTACCCACGTTAAGCTACCCACACTTGAACAACTGCGCCTAATATGGGCCAGGCTACCGAGTGTTGAAGCCAGGTTCTACTTCACTGTACTGGCTGAGTGTGGTTTACGCCCATCGGAGCCATTCCTAGCCAGCATCGATGACCTAGACCTTGAGCATGGTGTAATACGCATTGGTAAGGTTACTGAGACTAAGCGCTCCTTCGTAGCCTTCCTAAGGCCTGAGTTTGCTGATTGGGTTAGGGAGTCTTACCTACCAGCCAGGGAGGCGTTAATCAAGGCTAAGCTTGATATTGTGAGGGCAGATTACCTAGGCGTAAACGCCAACGCAGAGGATTGGGCAAGGAGGCTAATACCCTTCGACCGTGGTAGGCTTAGGAGGGAGATTAAGGAGGCTGCCAAACAGGTTCTCGGCAGAGAGCTTGAGCTCTACGAGCTCAGAAAGTTCTTCGCCACGTGGATGATTTCACAGGGTGTGCCTGAATCAATTGTCAACACCCTGCAGGGTAGGGCACCACCAAGTGAATTCAGGATACTTGTTGAACACTACTGGAGTCCCAGGCATGAGGAGTTAAGGCAATGGTACCTGCGCTATGCGCCTAGGGTTTGTTGCTGAATTTTAGTGGTTAAGTTTCGGTAAGCACCAATGCTGAGAGTCAAATCACTTCCCCTTCACACCACCAGACCAACAAAAGAATAAAAATGATTATTATCAATTTGGAATATTTTGGTTGTGTAATTGGTTCCAGCCTAAGAACAATAACATGAATATATTCTTCCTAATGAATGGAAATATTTTCAATTACTCACTTGCCTCAGAACAATATAGTTGGAAATGTAACTGTGGCTTGCTTGGATGCTCTACATGTAGTGCCTACGCAACACCTCCAGCATCACCTGCAAGTATTCCAACACCACCCGCAAGTGTTCTTTGTGTAATAACGGGGGAATGTAAACCAATATTCGCACAATCATACATAAATGCATATAGCACTGCATTTAATCAACCTGTAAATCGCCAATATGCTTTGAATAAGTATTATCAACCATTCGATTCTAATGAAGTAAATAGTAATTTTGTACCTGGAACATTTGGATATGAAGAGGAATACAGCAGTTATTCGCAATCTCTTGCTATAAATTATTTGCAAGACGATGCGAGTGTATATGTTGGAACTCCTTATTTATTTGTCTCAGCAGGATCTGGTGGTGGATCGGGATTTATGTATTTAGATTGGGTTATAGTAACGTATGGAGTACCTTATGTTATGAGTATATCATAAAAATTTCTAAAAATTAGCTAGATATATTGTATACCTGAGATGGAGCAATAAAGCTAGAAAAGGCTGAACCAGAAGGACTAGAAGTTATACCATATGGAATTATAGTTTTGTTAGGTAGCACTAATAAACCTCCTCCAACAAAATTTAGAGAGTGTTGGTGATATAGAATTATTTCTTGTGGTAGAGTTCCTGTTGTGTTTGTCCATTGGAATACTGGTGAGTTTCCTGGCCTGCTGCATATGTTCCTGGTGTATTTATTGCTACTTCAAAGTTAGGTACCCATTTATCATATGTGTAGAATCCTGCAATGTTTGCTGGGTTTATACTACTTGCCTCTATTATGTAATATGTTTGTCCATTTATTGTTACCTGTTGAACTGGTACCTGACCTTTAATTACATAGAAATCCTGTAAAGGCACATACGGTTGATTATTCACTGGATCAGTTTGTCCAACAAATTGATTATTCAACTGAACTATTGCATTATGATTTTTAATGATTGTGTCTGCATATTTCCCATTCCATACTGCATTGGGTAGTGTTGTTCCGTTGGGTAGTATTAAATCACCTTCAGGATCAGTTTGTCCCTTATAACTTATTGTACCGCTTGGTACAAATGCTTCATAACCATTTGGTGAGCCAACGTACTGCACAGGCACCCGGTGCAGTGTCGGTAGTAGTAAAACCAGGGCGGTGGCGACAACCACAACAACCACAACGCCAATGACCACGTACTTCAACGCACCCATAACACCACCAAGGAACACCAAGCAAACCAACCCTATTAAGCATTGCGGCTCAAACAAACCACGCATGCTGAGAGGGATTACCGCTGGGTTTGCCCACTCCAAGCGTCTCTCGGCACCCTAATCATGGTCACTGGTAGGTGTTCAACCCCACAATACAACCAAGACCCAGCCCTAACCACAACCGCTGGTAAGGCAATAACTGCACTAGGATTGATGCATTAACACTCATCATCCACGCATCAATTCACCACCCTAGCTACAACCTCGATAACACCAACCATGCCAACTAGGCAATGAGAACAGACCAGAACCCCGAGACTAACTCCCCAGGGCTAAACGTGGTAGAAGAAGAGCTTGGCTATGGCAAGCCTAAACGACTCACTCTCCAAGTCGCAACACGCCCCATACGCCTCAAGGAACAACCTCCTGAGCAACTTACCGTAATAAGAAGCTCCATCGAGTGCAAGTGCCTTGGCTAGCTTCCCATCGCCATTAATCAATGCGTGGAGCATTAGGGCTAACTGAGCCATTGAATAATCAGGGGCGATTAGTTGGACTAGGGACTTGCCATCAAGCCCATACACCAACTTCCCAAATTCACTAATCAACGCATTGGTATCAAAACCAAGCCCCCTAAGCCAACCCGACCTCTCCTTCTCTAAAATTTGTTTATGAAAACCATTAATTAACTTCCCTCTTAACCACCAAATGGCATCGCTGTCGTTCATGACAGCCAATAC
>NZ_LCTF01000074.1 GCF_001663375.1 Caldivirga sp. MU80 | reverse complement strand
CTCAGCCTGGATTAGAGCGGCGGCCTCCTAAGCCGTAGGTCGTGGGTTCAAATCCCACCGGGCCCGCCACAGAATGAGCCCCAGAACCATCCACACCATTCAATTCTAAAACACCATTCATACTCACATGTGCAATCATGCATACCACCCATGCTAAGCAGGCTAGTCAAGCAGGGGGTATGGGAGCCTCCTAATTATCCCCAGTCCAGTGAACACAGTATGGCAGGCAATCTAATAAGCCAAGTCAAAACAATGCTGGTGGCTAGGAGGAGGTTAACCAAGGCTGGCGGTAGGTACTTCATATATCTCCCTGTGGAGTATAATGAGGTTTGGGAGCATTGGTATGAGAATGGGGCAGTGTTACGCATGGTGATTGAGGTTGTCGAGTTCAAGAAGGCTAACGATAATAACACTGAGGCAGAATCGTAACCAGGGCTGGTTCAATTCCAGAGTAAGCCTTATTAGGGGGATGAGCCTCAATATAATCATGAATGGTGGTACTACCTCATCCCCAATCCCGAGGAGACTGGGCATGAGGATGATTGGCCCATACCACGTGGCAGGGCTTGGCAACGGCACCTTCATAGTGTGCGATGAGTCCATTGAATGCTTCATTATTGAGGCAGATAACCCAGAGAATGCGGTTAAGACTGTTGGGGATTACTTGAAGAGTGTTTTTGGGGAGGAATAGTTTTAGGGTATTATCTAACCAAGCCCTTATTAACCCTCAACCCACCTACCCCAAGCATGCCCACGCCTGAGGCCATCCCAAAGCCCAAACTCCTAAACCTAAGGAGGATTGGAGCATACTACGTGGCGGAGGTTGAGGGCAAGTACATTGTCTGTGACGAGTCAATGACGTGTCTCCTAGTTGAGGCAGGTAGCCCAGAGGATGCGGTGAAGGCAACTGAGGATTATTTGAGGGGGGTTTTGGGGGAGGAGTAGCCTACTCCTCCCCACCCTCAGTCTCCTCAGCCAC
>NZ_LCTF01000072.1 GCF_001663375.1 Caldivirga sp. MU80 | reverse complement strand
GGGCGCCCGGCGGGCCGTAGTGGGCCCACTCAACCACCTTGTTCACGGCCTCCTCGTCGCCTTCAAGCACGGCCTCGACCGTCCTGCCGTCGGGGAGATTCCTGACCCAGCCGCGGACCCCGTAGTGCTTCGCCACGTCCCTCATGGACTGCCTGAAGAAGACCCCCTGCACCTTCCCCCTTATGAGCAGATGCAGCCTGACCCGAACCACGATAAAAACTCCCCTATAAAAAGAAAGCGAGCTCCGCCGACCGGCGACTCAATCCGCCGATGGGGCGCCCGTCGGTCTGAACGTAGGCCCAACCGCCCCTCGGTCGCTCCGCGGGAAATCTTTATAGGAAGTTGCGCCATGTCCTTAGTGCAGCCGCTGGACTGCGACGAGTACTATAGATGGATCAGGCAGGCTGAGTACACCCTTAGGTCCATAGATGCTGACATGAGCTCCGGCAACTACTCATGGGCGTGCTTCAAGGCCCAGCAGACGGCCGAGTTTTCCCTTAAGGCGTTGCTGAGGGCCATGGGCAAGCCCGCCTTCGGCCGCAACTTGGTCGCTCTGTTCGGCGAGCTCGGAAGCCACTGCGGCGGCGCAGGTGACAGGCTGAGGTTCTGCGTCGGCTACCTCGATAAGATGTACACAACGCCTCGGTACCCCGACGCCTTGGTCGAGGGGGCCCCCTTCGAGAGGTACACGAGGGAGGAGGCGGCTGAGGCCTCGGACTGCGCCGGGCTGATCCTGGCGTGGATAAAGGGATGTTCGCCATGCCGCTAGACGAGGTCATCAAGGCGCGTCTGGCCGAGAGGGAGCGCGTCGTCGACGAGGTCCGCGCATACGCCCTCAGGTTGAGGGAGAGGCTGAGCAGACTGACGGCGATACTCTACGGGTCCTACGCGCGGGGCGACTTCAACCTATGGAGCGACGTGGACGTCGTGATGATCTCGGAGCACTTCAGGGGAAGGGACTTCGTGACTAGGTGCGTGAAGCTCAACGACGCGCCGCCGAGGCTCGAGCCGATATGCTGGACGCCCGAGGAGGCCGCCAAGGCGCTGCGCAAGCCCTGGTGGCGCGAGGCCCTCAGGCACAGAGTAGTCATCGTGGACGACTACGGCGTAGC
>NZ_LCTF01000073.1 GCF_001663375.1 Caldivirga sp. MU80 | reverse complement strand
GGGCGCCCGGCGGGCCGTAGTGGGCCCACTCAACCACCTTGTTCACGGCCTCCTCGTCGCCTTCAAGCACGGCCTCGACCGTCCTGCCGTCGGGGAGATTCCTGACCCAGCCGCGGACCCCGTAGTGTTTCGCCACGTCTCTCATGGACTGCCTGAAGAAGACCCCCTGCACCTTCCCCCTTATGAGCAGATGCACCCTGACCCGAACCACGATAAAAACTCCCCTATAAAAAGAAAGCGCGCTCCGCCGACCGGCGACTCAATCCGCCGATGGGGCGCCCGTCGGTCTGGACGTAGGCCCAACCGCCCCTCGGTCGCTCCGCGGGAAATCTTTATAGGGAGCTGCGCCATGTCCTCAGTGCAGCCGCTGGACTGCGACGAGTACCATAGATGGATCAGGCAGGCTGAGTACACCCTTAGGTCCATAGATGCTGACATGAGCTCCAGCAACTACTCATGGGCGTGCTTCAAGGCCCAGCAGACGGCCGAGTTTTCCCTTAAGGCGTTGCTGAGGGCCATGGGCAAGCCCGCCTTCGGCCGCAACTTGGTCGCTCTGTTCGGCGAGCTCGGAAGCCACTGCGGCGGCGCAGGTGACAGGCTGAGGTTCTGCGTCGGCTACCTCGATAAGATGTACACAACGCCTCGGTACCCCGACGCCTTGGTCGAGGGGGCCCCCTTCGAGAGGTACACGAGGGAGGAGGCGGCTGAGGCCTCGGACTGCGCCGGACTGATCCTGGCGTGGATAAAGGGATGTTCGCCATGCCGCTAGACGAGGTCATCAAGGCGCGTCTGGCCGAGAGGGAGCGCGTCGTCGACGAGGTCCGCGCATACGCCCTCAGGTTGAGGGAGGGGCTGGGCAGACTGACGGCGATACTCTACGGGTCCTACGCGCGGGGCGACTTCAACCTATGGAGCGACGTGGACGTCGTGATGATCTCGGAGCACTTCAGGGGAAGGGACTTCGTGACTAGGTGCGTGGAGCTCGACGACGCGCCGCCGAGGCTCGAGCCGATATGCTGGACGCCCGAGGAGGCCGCCAAGGCGCTGCGCAAGCCCTGGTGGCGCGAGGCCCTCAGGCACAGAGTAGTCATCGTGGACGACTACGGCGTAGC
>NZ_LCTF01000041.1 GCF_001663375.1 Caldivirga sp. MU80 | reverse complement strand
ACCATGTGGTGAGGTGCTTCCTCTATGGTAAGTGACGCCATACTTAAGGTTGAGCATTTATCAAAGTACTTCACCGTAAACTTAGCAGGGAGGAAGATGACGCTTAAGGCCGTTGATGACGTGTCCTTCGAAGTACCTAAGGGTGCAACCCTAGGTATCGTTGGGGAGTCTGGTAGTGGGAAAACCACATTACTAAGGACAATTGCACTATTATATACACCCACGTCAGGTAGGATAACGTTTAACGGTGAAGTCATTTTTGATTCAGATAAGAGGATTATGAAGAGGCAGTACGTGAGGGGTTTAATATCCATGGTTTACCAGGATCCGGAATCCGAGTTAAATCCAACAATGAGGATCATTGACATAGTTGCCGAACCCCTCGAGGCATTACGCGTACCACGTGATGAAGCTTTAAGGCGTGCTGAGGAGGCTATACGTGAAGTTGGCTTATCAAGTGACATACTCCTTAAAAGGCCCCTTCAATTAAGTGGTGGGCAGAAGCAGAGGGTTGCCGTGGCCAGGGCAATCGTGACTAACCCATTAATGGTGCTCCTTGATGAGCCAACCAGTAACCTGGACGTCGTGGTTCAAGCCGGTATACTTAACCTCCTCCTCGACCTGCAGAAGACCTACAACCTAACGTACATCCTAGTTACCCATAATTTAGCCGTGGCGCAGTATATGTCAGATTACCTAGCCGTATTCTACACTGGCAGAATGTATGAGTGGTTACCCGCCACCGATGAGCCTAAGCACCCGTATGCCAAGGCATTAGCCGATGCATTCCCCACACCCGACCCATTTAACAGGAAGATACTTAACATAGAGATAAAGGGAGAGGTACCAAGTATGCTTAGCCTGCCGAGCGGCTGCACCTTCCACCCAAGATGCCCATACGCCATGGATGTATGCCGTGAAAAGGCACCTCAATTAAAGAGCATAGGTAATGGGCACCTCGTGGCCTGCCACCTATACTAGCTCATTAAGGTGGGAAAGGATTATTAGCCCCAACACCCCCTTCAGATGTGCCCAATAGGGTAAGGTTAGTACTCGTCTCTGACCTACATGGATCTAAGGCTGCCTATGGGAAATTGGCTAACTTACCTAAAGTGTACAAGTGTGATGTGGTTGTTCTGGCTGGTGATTTAACAGGTAAGGTTCTTGTGCCAATAATCAGGGTTGGTAGCCAGTACGTGACTAACCTATTCGGTGAGAAGAAGGTAATTACTGAGGGTGAGCTTAACAGTGTTATAAGGGCCATAAGGGATAGCGGCTACTATGCACAGGTCATGAGTAAGGAGGAATATGATGAATTAAGCAATAACCCCACTAAGCTTAAGCGCCTCCTGATAGACATAATGGTGAGGGAGTTTAGCGGCGACATTTCTAGGATAAGGGATAACTATAGGCAATTGGGTGTTAAACTCCTGCTAATACCAGGTAATGACGACTTTAATGACTTCGCGAATGCGGTAAGGGGTATTAAAGATGACACTGTAATGTACTTTGATGAGGAGGTTGTTGAACTCGGTGGCCTTATATACGCTGGATTCGGGTACTCCAACCCAACTCCATGGCATACTGAGCGGGAGCTTATGGAGGATGAGATTAAGAAGCGGTTAATCAACATTCTGGGTAGGTTAAGTAGGAGTGAGTTAGATAGAACCGTCGCTGTGATTCATGTGCCCCCATACAATACTCTAATAGACCAAGCACCTAAGTTAACAAGTGACCTTAAGCCCGTTGTTCAAGGTGGCATAGTAGTTATGGAGCATGTGGGTAGTGCGGCGGTTAGGGAGGTTATCGAGGATTTTGGTCCATTAATCTCACTACATGGTCACGTCCACGAATCACCAGGCATTGACTACCTGAATGCTAGGTGCTGCAGAAGGAAGGTACCTGTTGTGAACGCTGGAAGTGAGTATCAAAGTGGAGTATTAAGGTTAGCCTACTTGATAATTGAGAATGGAAAGTTGAAGGATAAGCTACTGCTTAGAGGTTAATGAGAAAAATGTAAAAAATATTTTAATTTTAAGGGAGGTTTTAACCAAGGCGTTATTCAGGTGGAATTTCCCTAAACGTTAATGGTAGTAGATCAATACCATATTTCCTCCTCAAGTACCACCTCCTAACCTCATAGTAAATCACTGCACCAGCAGCCACAACAAGAACAACACCGACGGCTAATGGTATTGAGGTACCTAGGTAGACGTATGATGAGATTGGCACCAACATGAAGGCTATGTCAGCTAGCCATATTGCAGCTAGCAAGATGCCACCCCAGGATATTGAGGGTAAACCAAGCACTCTTCTGGTCATCCAATTGGGTAGGTATGGCTTAACCTTCTCGTAAATATCCCTTCTAAGGAATGGGATTAACAGTGCAGTGAAGCCAGGTATCATCCAAGCCACAGGCATGCCAAGTGACGTGTTTAGCCACGTAACCATGTAACCCCAGTACCATATTGCAGCAAGATACACGGCATTAATCACTATGTAAACTAATATTGAATAATACGGTGAGTGGAATCTCTCGGAAACCTTAGTTATGCCCTCAGGTAGAAGCCTGTCAAAGCCCATAGCGAAGAGGATCCTTGGCATGGTTAAGGTGTACGTTAATGCCACAAGCCAGAAGCCGAGTAACAGATTAATATCAATTAAAACCACTAACCATAGTGGGGCCACGAATCCTATGAACAAGTTGGGCGTTGGCTCAACGGGTAATGCCGATAACTTACCTGTATTGAATAGGTAACTTAAGCCTCCTAAGAAGGCTCCACCAAAGGCCCAATATGATAAACCTGATAATAGTGCTAAACCAACTAAGGTAATAACAACGGACACAAATAGTGCCCTTGGAAAAGCCTCAACGGGGCGCCTTGTTTCACCGGCTAAGTATGTGCCGTAGTTAAAGCCTGAGTACGTTATGAAACCCATGGGTATCGCCGCCATTAATGTCGCAGCAATATTACTAGTTGAGGCTATTGCTGGGTTACTTTTGATAACTGACATTACTGAGCTATACGTTACGCCATACTTAGACATTATGGTATCGAAGGCCTTTATGAATGAACTGGGTGTAACGTAGGCGAAACCTACCAGAAGCAGTATGAACGTTATGGCGTATATAATAATGCTATATCTTAAAATAGCCTTAACAATCCTAAGGCTAAAGATACCGGCTAATGCAGTAATTATGATCACGACTAGTCCTATTATGAAGCCGCCTGGTGATGTTGACACGATAGTACTCCACGTTAGGTATGTTGAATTATTAAGTCTAGTCCCAAGGTTAAAGAATAACTGTGCCAACGTAAAGTTGGTTATGTACCATGCTTGGCTTGCAACAGCCCCAGCCGTACCGAGAATGTACATCCACCCTAGTATTGAAGCCCACCTAGGCCCTAAGACACGGCCAGTCCAGGTGTAATCACCACCAGTTCTTGGTATTGCCGATGCTAGTATAGCATACACCCACGCTATTACGAAGGCGGGTATAGCACCCAACACGAAGACCCATATCATGTTAGAACCTGGGAATGCAAATGGCGCCACTATCATTGTGAGGACAAAACCACCAGTGATGTTTATTATACCTAGGGCTATTATCAACTGGTCCCAGAAACTTAACTCACGCACAAGGCCTGTGGACTCCCTGATGAATAGCTTAACCCCACCTCCACCTTCTCCCCCAGTCGACATATAAATTAGTAATTTATTCTAACTAATTTATAAAGATACCTTTAAATAGTTATTGTACATTAATATATAGAACATCTATTTAAGAGCTTAATGTATTTAGGGTTACATTTAAAAAGGTGTAAATGCTGTGGCCTTATGGTTAAGCTGGCTATTAATGGTGGGGAGCCTGTTGCTAAGGACCTTGTTAATTTGGTTCCTAGGTGGCCTGTTTTTGATGAGGATGATGTCAGGGCTGTGGTTGAGGCTATTAGGGGTGGTAGGTGGTGTAGGCTTTACCAAGGCTCCTACGCCGAGCGTTTTGAGACGGAGTTCGCTAAGTATCATGACGCTAAGTATGGTATTGCAGTGGCCAATGGGACAGTCTCCCTGGAGCTGGCCCTTAAGACCATTGGGGTTGGGCTTAACCTAGGTGATGAGGTTATTGTACCGGCATACACATTCATAGCCACGGCCTCAGCCGTAACCGAGGTTGGTGCAATACCGATATTCGCCGATGTTGACCCACAGACAGGTAACATTGACCCAAGGTCCGTTGAGAAGTTGATTAATGAGAGGACTAGGGCTATAATAGCTGTCCACTTCGGCGGTTACCCAGCAGACATGGATGAGTTAACTAGGATAGCTAAGAGGCATGGCGTATACCTCATTGAGGATGCTGCCCATGCGCATGGATCTGAGTGGAGGGGTAGGAAGGTTGGGGCGATTGGCGACATGGGTTCATTTAGTTTCCAGGAGAGTAAGTCACTAACTGCTGGTGAGGGTGGCATTGTGCTAACTAACAGTGATGAATTGGCTGATAGGGCTAGGCTGATACACAACATTGGTAGGGTTATTGGGCAGCCTGGGTATATCCACTACATACTCAGTTCGAATTATAGGCTTAGCGAGATACAGGCAGCCCTACTACTCTCAAGGTTAAGGAAGCTGCCCAGCGAGGTTAAGGTTAAGCATGAGAATGGTAAACTACTGGCTGACATGATTAAGAGGACTGGTGTTGTGGAGCCAACCAGGCCTGATGATAGAGTTACTACCAGGGGCTACTACTACTTCGTGATGCTTTACAGGCAGGAGGAGCTTAACGGCATACCGAAGGAGGTTTTCATAGAGGCTCTTAGGGCTGAGGGTGTGCCGGTGGGCGTATCCTACGGTCCACCGTTATATAGGCAGCCGGCCTTTAAGAGGGAGAACTTAGCCAAGTCAGTGCCGAGGTACATACTTGAGAGGATGCCCAACTACGAGGAGCTTAACCTACCCGGTGCCGAGGAGTTCGCCAGGAGGGAGCTTGTACTACCCCACTACCTCCTACTAGCCCCGAGGGAAGCCCTTGAACTGGTTGTAGCGGCCATTGAGAAGATTAAGGAGCACGCCGATGAACTACAGCCACTGGTTAGTAAACTTAAGGTTAGCGACACTACGATAGATGTGACCTACCATAGGATGTGATTGGTGATGATTGACCTTAATAGGTTAAACACCTACATTAAAGGAATTACGGTCAACCCAGAGTTAACTAAGGTGTTGATATCGGCCAGTAGGATCCTTACCATCTCACCTCACCCAGACGATATTGAGGTTATTGCTGGCGGATACCTATCAATGATGGTTGATAAGGGTTCCGTTGTTAAGAATGTCGTGGTTAGTGATGACAGGATGAGTATAGGTTCCATGGAGTACACACCTGATGAAGTAATGTCGATTAGGAGGCGTGAGGAGTTGGAGGCCATGGGCATAATTGGTGTCAGGGATGTTGAATTCCTTAACTACATCGATTCCGAGGTCCCTGAACCCAGCCTACTTAGGAGGGATTTGATTAAGGTCACCAGGTCCTTTAAACCAAACCTAGTGCTCACAGTTGACCCTCACTTACCTTACGAAGCTCACCCAGATCACGTCAACACTGGCCTAGCCGTTATGCAAGCCGTTCTCTTCCACGGCATACCGAGGATCGTAAGTGAGTATAGGGTTGAATCCCCGCCACCCATGCTGGCGTTGGGTGCCACGGCCAAGCCCAATGCGCTGGTGTGTATTGATGATTACATGGATAGGAAGATGAGGGCCCTGAGGGCTCACAGGACGCAGTTCAGTGACGAACTGCTTAATATTATTGAAACCCTTCACTCAAAGCTCGGTGAGGCCGCTGGCTGCAGGTATGCTGAGGCCTTCAGGGTTTTAAGGCCAAGTGAACTCCACATGAATCCTCTAGCTGGGCTCTAAGGGCCTTAACCAAGTTTGGGTGGGTTTATGTAGTGCTCTAGGTAATCCGGTATCGCCTTTTGCCTTGCAATCTCCCTCATGACCAGTGCGCTTGGTCTCAGGTACCTCCTCTTGGTGCTGTAGTCCACGTAAACAAGCCCAAACCTCATCCTATAGCCTGCGGCCCATTCAAGATTATCAGTCAGGTTCCAGTGGAAGTAACCTCTAACGTCAGCCCCAGCCTGCATGGCCCTATGCACCTGGTATAGGTGGGATACCAGGAACCATGACCTCCATCTATCGTGCTCATCGGCAATGCCATTTTCAGTGACGTACATGGGCATCCTATACCTCTCATGAAGTCTCATTAGGACGTTATACATGCCCTCGGGGTATATTTCCCACCCGAAGTCACTGCATGGCCTCTTATCACCAGACACGCCACCTGGCTCACAGGAGTAGCCGAAGCCACCCACGACCGACACTGCTACTCTACCTGCGTCCTGCCTCCTCCTTAGCACTGCCCTAGTGTAGTAGTTGACCCCAATCCAGTCTAACCTACCCTTCAAGTCATCCCTAACAACACCCATCAACTCACCCCTAACTGGTGCGTCGAGGAATGAGTAGTCGAGGGCCCTGGCCTCCTCCACGGCTGGCTCATCATTGGGGGTTAATGGTTGGTAGTCGGCGAAGGAGTAGACTAGGCCGATGGGCTTCTTGGAGTACGCCTTAATGGCATCGTAGGCCCTTGCATGGGCCTCAATGAGGTGCTTAGCCGCTATGCTCATTGAGTTGAGGTCTAGGTAGCCTGGTGGGAAGCCTGACTTAACGTAGAGGTAGCCCTCGGTTATGACAACCCCAGGCTCATTCATGGTGTACCACATGTCCGCTAGGTCACCCAGTTCATGCGCTATGAAGGCCGCGAACTTAGCGAACTCGATCACAGCCCTTCTATCAAGCCAACCTGAAGGTGCCCTATCGGGTCCATGCTTCCTAACCGCTATTGGGTCATGGAGCCAGGTCGGCATTGCCCAGTGGAACAGGTTGATTATTAGAAAGCCACCCCTAGCCTTCCAGTCGCTTAAAATCTCCCTGTAGTGATTCAACGCAGCCAAGTTGGCTAGGCCGCGGAGCTCCTCTATAGCCTTTTCATCAACCTCGACACCAGTTATGTTACCCTTACCATCTTCATCAACCTTAACCTTAACGTCGAATGTTGGCTTTGGGAATATCCTAGCCCACTCAATGGTTATCCAGGCTGCGTCAAGGCCCAGGTCCCTGGCTATTGAATGGTCCTGCTTATACAGATCCCAGTAACCTGGCCCATGCTCAGGCAGGTCACCGCTAACTAGGCCGGATGCAATGTTCTCTGGATCATGGAGCCACAGGTACCAGTCACTCGTGAACTCGGATCCAGGAGTGCCCATTTCATGCTGTGTGCCAACTGTTGAGAATCCGAATTTGAAGTCGCCTGGGAATTTAATCATAGCTTTTTAGCCTGTTTCTTACCTTTAATAATGTTTCTGTAGGTAGGTTATGTAATTCAATATATTGACCATGTAGTTTAACCGTTAATACTAGGTTTGGTATTAAGCTAGTTAACGCATGAGTTTGTTTAAAAACACCCAATGGGGTGGGTTGGGTGATGAGGGAGTTGATAGTCCTCGTGGATAATACGTCCAGTGTGGCTAGGGTTGTGGAGTTCGCCAAGGTGGTTTACGGCTTTGGCGTGAAGAACCTGGTACTGACCCACGTGTATGGTTCAGCGGCCCAGCAGGGGGTTCCGGAGGCCTTTAAGATTTCGCTTAAATACTCCTCAAGCCTAATAATCCTCCCAACCATTAGGGATGCCTTAGACTTGTTTAAGCCAGACCACGTGCTCATCATCAGAAGGCCAAGCCCACAGGTTAAGCCGCTTACCGACTTCATTAACATTGACGGTAGGGTTATGCTTGCCGTTGATGGTTCAGACCAGGACATTAGGGTTGAAGGCAGTAACGTGAGTTACGTCGCCCCCGTCAAATATGATATTGGTAACATTGGCCAATTAACACTAGCCCTATGCACCCTAATGGGCGGGTGCCTGAATGTTCAGCATCAAGGGTCTACTCAAGGCCTTTGAGGGCATAGCCAGTACGCTGGCTGAGAACGGCTGGTTCATCAGCGAACCCCAGTCACCCAGGTGGTGGGGTGGCTTAGAGAGCCCTGACGAGGTCTTCATATCTGCAATGCTTGTTCAACAAACCAGGTGGGATAACGTGACCAGGGTTATGGCTAAGTTGAGGAGCCTAGGCCTAAGTAGGCTGGAGCAGGTATCCAGGCTAAGCTACGGTGAGCTAGCCAACATGCTGACGGGTATCAACTTCAGGTCCACTAAGGCTAGGAGGGTTATTAATGCAGCTAGGCGTGTGGTAAGCATGGGCGGCTTGGAGGCCTTGGGCGGCATGAGCGATGATGAGGTTAGGCAATCCCTACTCTCAATTGAGGGAATAGGCTATGAGACTGCGGACTCAATAATGCTCTTCGCACTGAATAGGTTAACAATCCCAGTGTCGGCATACACAGTTAGGGTCCTTGGGAGGGTTGACAAGGCCTTTAACGGTGGTTACGAGGAGTTGAGGGGTAGGTTGATGGGTGCATTGCCGAGGGGGCTTTACGAGTATAAACTATTCCACGCGGGCATTGTCACCGTCGGTAAGGTGTGGTGCCTTAAGGGTAAGCCAAGGTGCAGCCACTGCCCCCTACGTGAATACTGCACTTACGCTAAGTTCAGTTAACCTAAGCCTGTCCCTTAGACCTCTGGATCCTCAGTATGGCCTCGGCTAAGTCCCCATTAGCCTCCTCAAGGGCCTTAATGGCCTCCTCCCTACTAACCCCAGTCTGATCCATAACCAACCTGACGTCATCCTCACTGTACTTGGGTTCCTGGGCCTTAATCACTATTTTAGGCGTCACCTGGGGTTGATTAACCTTAATACCCCTCTTATCAACCTGAACCTGGTAAAGCAGTACACCACCGGGTAGTTCAAGGAGGACAACCGTTGGGTCACTTAGCTCCAGGTTACCACCATCCTTAAGCTCAATGATAACCCTTGAGGCGTTGACATCCTTAACATTGACGTTTATCCCCATTCTCTTAAGCATCCTCTTAACCTCATTAGGGTTAAACATCGCGATTAACAGCTATGAATAGCTATTTAACAGTTACCACCTCTCTGCAATCGTGATTTTGCCATCGGGCTGCCTCTTGACGGTCTTCCTGGCCCCTCACCGTAGCGGCTCCCCGCCCATCGCCAGGGCTTCCTAGCCATACAGGTCTCGGAAACCCAGAATGACCCCCTTCCTGCCTTGTTGGGGTGGGGTTTCACCTTGGGGGTCTCGGCAGTTACCCCGCCTATTGCGGGGTTATTAAACACCCCAGTAAAGCAGAGATTAATAAACCCATTGCATGAGACCCACATAGTGAGGTGACCCCGCCCTAAAGGGCGAGGCTTGACCATTTTGTCACAACAGTTAAGGTACTAAGGCTAGGTTTAAAACCAACTACCTCATAGCACTAAGAGGTCTCAGATGCCAATAAATACAAATGCCGCAAATAATTATGAAAAACTAAAATAGCCCCTGCATAAGTTACCTTTACTTCACCATAACCCATACCTAGCACCCATGTCTTCAATGAACCTCCTGGCTTGGACAACCTCATCATCCAGCCTGTCCCTTATATCACCACCCCCGACGTCGATGGCTATGTAGCCCTTGAAGTTGAACTTCCTCAACTCCTCAAAGACGGAGTCCCAGTCCACAACACCCCTACCTGGGCTCCAGTGGTAGTTATCCCTACCATCGTTGTCCGAGGCATGGACATAGAATACCCTATCCCCAAGCTTCTCTATGGATAACGGTATGAGTTCCTTGGCTGCGTTAAGATGTCCAACGTCGAGTACAGCCCCGAAGTTATCCATACCGACCTCATCTATTAGCCTAAGCATGGCGTCGCTATTGGCTATGGTTTCACCAACCCTAGGCTCAATGACAAACCTCAAGCCATGGTCGAGGGCTACCTTGGAGCATTCCCTCATGACTTTAACCAACATGCCCCAGAAGCCCCTCCACGAGAAGCCCACTGGTATCTTAACCCTATACCTCTCCGCAAAGACTATCCCAGTTGAGTATGGTTTACTACCAATGAACTCAATGGGTGGGGTGAAGGTGTCTGTCTGGGTTAACCCAGCGTTGAAGAAGGTGGCCAACTCCACACTCCTCCTAAACAACTCAAGCCCCCTTTCCCTAACACCGTCAATGGGTGAGAGTAGCTGGGGGAATATACCAGCCACGTTAACAACCCTCAGGCCGTTGGATTCCACGAAATCCCTCAACTTAACCCTCTCTCCCTCAACAGCCTTCAGGTTATCCTCACCGTAAACCTCAATTTCAATAGCCCTAAAGCCAAGCCTAACGGCATCCCTTATGAAGGAGTAGAAGTCCTCTATGCGCGGTGGGTAACCATACCTGGTTATTGCGTATAACCAGGCTAAGTTAACCCTAGGCTCATCCATAGAGTCACTATCCCCTTCAAAGATTATAAGCATTTAGGTTAATGCTTAAAAGCAAACAACCTATATTTGGCAAATGGGGTCCTCCTCCGGAAAATCAATTAACCCTAATGTAAAGGGTGTTAAGGTATGTATTATAGGTGCAGGTAGTAAGGCATTCATATCCAGCCTATTAAGGGACTTTGCCCTAACACCCAGCCTACATGGAGTTACCTTAACGTTAATGGACATTGACGAGCATAGGTTGGCTAGGTCTTATCAACTGGCCCTAAAGTACTTCAGCGAGTTGAAGGTTCCCATAAACGTTGAGAGGACTATGGATACTAAGGCTTGTATTGAGGGTTCATCCTTCGTACTTAACCTAGCCTTCGCAATAGGGTACGACCACTGGGGGGTTATGGTTGATGTCGCCGAGAAGCATGGCTACTACAGGGGTGTTGATGCAACGGAGTGGAATATGGTGTGCTGCTACCCAACCTTAATGGGCTATAAGCAGTATTCAGTAGCCCAAAACATAGCCAGCATAGTTGATGAGGTTGCCAGGGACGCGTGGATGATTCAAATCTCAAACCCAGTCCTCGAAACGGCAACCCTAATACACAGGCTCTACCCTAAGCTTAAACTGGTGGGTTACTGCCACGGGGCCACCCACGGCGTTGAGCAGTTGGTTAACAAGGCCCTTAAACTGGATATGAGTAAGGTTGAGTGGCAGGCCGTTGGGTTAAACCACGTGGTCTTCCTAACCAGGTTCAGGTATAATGGTGAAGACGCGTACCACCTCATCGACGAGTGGATTGAGAAGAGGGCTGAGGAATTCTGGGCCAATTACGTACCAGGGCCATGGGAGGAGACGCTGAGTAGGGCGGCAGTGGACATGTACAGGACCTACGGGTTGTACCCACTGGGTGATACGGCCAGGAGTGGTACGTGGAAGTACCATAGGGATCTCAAAACCAAGATATACTGGTACGGTCCAGTGGGTGGTATTGATTCAGAGGTTGGTTGGGGTATTAGGATGCTTCTTAACCAGGAGAATGAGAGGAGACTTGAGGAGACGGCCTTCAACCCAAGCATCAAGGCCACTGAGGCTTATCCACCCAACAAGAGTGGGGAGCATATCGTCGATTTCATCGATAGTGTGCTTAATGGCGTTGAGAGGAGGATAATACTCAACGTGCCGAATGAACTAGGCATACTACCCAGGCTCCCAAGTGATGCCATAGTGGAGGCCCCAGTTTACGTCACGGGAAACAACATCAGGCCTGAACCCATAGTTAACGTACCCAGTAGAATGTACCCCTACGTATGGTACCCCAGGCTATCAGTAACGGAAAGGGCGCTTGAGGCTTACCTGGCCGGTAGTAAGGGACTCCTAATAGAGGCACTTATGCATGACCCAAGGACTAGGAGTAATGAACAGGCCAGGGAGGTTATTGAGGACCTGCTTAATTTACCATTCAACAGTGACCTTAAGGCCCATTACAAGTGAACCCAACCTTAAGGGTTAGGGTTTAGGTATTTTTAAACTTGATGTAGGGTATTGTTACTCTCAGCATACACCTACATGCGTGCTAGTAATCAGTTTAATTAAAGCTGAGGTTGTGATGAGTTTAGGTGGCTTAAGCCTAAGGCCATTAACAGTCTCAGTGGCCTTCATCAGCGGGCCAAAGGGTGGTACGGGTAAGAGCACCATAGTGGCAAACATGGCCTCCATGATCGATGAACCAGTGGCAATACTTGACCTGGGCTTTGACGGTAACGTAACCGCCAGCATGCTTCATAAAGTTGAGTACACCGACGATAACACTGGTTTCATAGACTACGTGGCCTACGGATCAGAGTTCAGTCTACTTGAGTCCAAGGAAGAACCCAACGTCAAGTTAATACCACCAGGTTCACTTAAGAGCCTTAGGATACCTAGGTTAATGTTCTCAATACCCCTTGAAGCCATGGCCAACAGGATCTCTAACATGGTTGCCCTACTGGCTAAGAATGGTTTATCAATACTGCTAATAGACCTACCGTCAAACCCAAGCTTCCTCGGCCCACTGTACCCCCTCCTAGTCTACTACAGTGACATAGTTAACGTGGTCACTGAGCCAGGCCATGTTTACTCAAGCATATTGAGTGAGCTATACAAGTGGCTGGTCAAGGTTGTTGATGATGAGGCCGTAGTTAACGTCATTGTGAATAAGTACCACGAATACTTCGACGGTTACCCAAAGGAGGCTAATAGGTACGTGATAAGGGGTAAGGTGTACCTGGTTAGGCTCGACCCAGCGGCCATGGCGCTTACATTGAAGGGGGAATTGGCTGTTAAGTACAAGGAGACCTTCCTCTTCAGGAAATCCCTAGAGGAGTTGACTAGGGATATTGTTAACCAGGTGAGCATGTACATGGGGGTGGTTAGATGATTAAGGATATTGATAGGATTAGGAGAGTAATAACTGAGGATGATGATAAGCCGCAGCAAGCCATTCAACCAGTACCAGTTAAGAGGAGTAAGACTGACATAGCCATTGAACTCCTCGAGAACTTCACGGAGATATTCGGCGAGGATGATGAACTGGTGACCAAGATACTGGATAAGGTCACAGTGGACGACATATGCATTGAGGTGGGTAAGTACAATTCAAGACTAGCGGACTTCATAAAGGTCTGGTTAAGGTTTAGGTTAAGTAGGTGTGGTCAGTATGGTGAAGAGAAGCATAACCAAGTACAGCAGTCTCATCAATAACGGTCTCAACGCCCTAATAAACCACGAGGTAACGCAGGAAGCCAGCATACGCAAATACAGGGTTAATGACGATAAGCCACCTAGGGAGGTCATGGTTTACGTTAGGGAGTGCGGTGAATTGAGGCAATGGTGTATCAATAGGTTGAGGATATTGCTAAGTAGGTATAGGTGGTATGACGTAGTTAACCTGCTTAAGTCAAGTAAAGCCAGAGGGTTAAACATGGTTGTCCTAATGGCGCTGGCTGATGACGAGGAGGGGTTAGCTAGGTACATATCCACCGGCGCATTTGACAAGGCCAAGGTTGTTCAGGTAATAGCCAGTGAACTTAAGGTAGGTATCAATGAGGCTGAGGACATTATTAATGGTGGTAGGCGTGAACATAAGCCATTGAGGATGCTTAAGTGGAATTTCCTACCAAGGTCAATATGAACTTCAACACCAGGGTTAAGCTGCTGGCATTAGCGTCAGTAATCACCATAATATCATCCTTTGTAACTAGGTATGCGTTAATAGTATTGGCCGTAATAATACTGGCGTTTAGGGAGGACGTAGCCATATTAGCCCTATCAATAAGGCATCCCGTGCAACCGCAATTGGTGATTAGGGATAATTACGTGTATGACCCAGTTAATAAACTAGTTCACTCCTTCATGTTGATAGAGCCCCTACATGACTTACTAAGGCTGGGTGAGGATAAATTCACCAACCTCATTGATGAGATGCTGTTAAGGTTAAACCTGTGTGACAGGTGCTACGTAACCTTCATGGTTACTGGTGGTAGGAAGATTGCCAGAGTATCAATGATTGATGAGCCACCGTTTAGTGGATTTAGGGATTTTCAGGCTAATGTTGTTAAGGTGCTTGGGGACTACTTCATGGTGAGGATGCTTAAGGGTGATGAATTAAAAACCATAATCAATCAACTACAGTACCCAGTCAGTAGCCTGATAACCGTATTAACACCACCACTAATTCTTGTGCCACTGTTTGGCGCATTAGGCGTAATACCCTGGATTACCTATGCAGCTGTGGTTGTCTGGTACTACATTAGTGGTGGTGTTATGGTTAATGGTGGGCTTCAATTCATGAGGATTAGCACCAGGAATGGTTTAATGACCAGTAAGGTAACCCAAACCGACGTCTATCTGCTTGCCAAGGCGTTTCATAACTCTGTAAGTGAGTATGCGTTGGTTATTTCTGGAAATAGTGTATTGTCTTCATTAGCTACTAGGGAGTATCATAAGGCCTCGGAGTCCCTTGTGGTTAAGGAGAGGGGTAAGAGCTACCCTGGCCTACTTTACTGGAGGAACGTGATAGATAGGTTAACATCAGGGGAATTACCATTGAGAATACTCCTGCTTAGCAATAGTAACGTGGACCACATGGGTACCGTTAAGAGTAGGATAGCCTCATATGCCCTATGGGCACCTGGGGAATTCCTACTAAGTGGGCTATCCCACGATGCGGCAGTCTTCATTCCACTAACCGGTGGCAGGCTCAGCCTAGCTAATGATGGTAGGGTTATTAGGATTGGTCAAGATAGCCTAGGTAAGCCCGTTGAGGTTGACCTTGACTCACTGCCAGCAGGCCACATGCTGCTTGTCGGCCCTACGGGGATGGGTAAGTCATGGGCCGCTAGGTCCATACTCGCCAAGTTGATTAAAATGGGCATAGGCGTCGTAGTCATTGATCCTCATGGGGAATACTTGAACCTAGGCTTGCCCATTGTAGATGTTTCTGAGCGTTTCGTGAACTTCACAAGCCCTCCCAACATCCACAACGTCAAGGATGTTACGTTGAGGATAGCCCAGTCTATATCAGAGTCCTTCGGCATAGAAGACTTAGATATGCTGCTAAGTGACTTAGGTGGCGTTATTGGGCATGGTGACTTTAGGTTAGTCTTCAGTAATGCTGCCAAGAGGACCTTAAGTATTGAATTGTCATACATATATGATTTAATATCAAGTGAACTGGGTAGGAGGGGGTTCATTAAGCAGGAGGAATTGCTAAGCGGTATTATATTATCCTTCAGGTCAATATTACCTAACCCTGAGCTAACGGCCTTCGCCATGAGTCAGGTTATGGCTTACCTATACTCAATGTTTGCAGGTAGGAGGGCTAGGTTGAGTAATGTGCTTGTGGTTGATGAGGCGTACTACGTCATGGGTAGTGGCTTAATGGAGCTCTACGTAAGGGGGCTAAGAAAGTCCGGCCTAGGTGTAATGCTAATAACGCAAACCCTTACCAACGTCTCAGCAACCCTTATCCAAAACATACCCCTAGTGTTAGTCATGGGTGGGCCTGACTCGTACATACTGGAATTAATGAGCCATCTTAGGCTTAATCAAAGTGAGGTTGAGTGGCTTAGACTTGGCTTAGCACCCCACATGATGGGCAGTAGAAGTAGGGCACTACTTATAGAGGGACCGATAAGAAGACAGGTACTTGTGGAGCTTGACCCAAGTCTAAAACCAATAAGCGACTGATTTAGAGTAATATATGTAAGCCTGTTAACCCAAAATAAGGTGAATACTTATAAACTCGGAGGTCCTCCTTGCCTCATGATTAAGGAAGAGCAGAAGATGAGCAACAAACCTGCGATATATAAGTCGGAGGAGGAGTGGGAAGAGTTTGAGGAGGAGGAGTTCGAGGAATGGGAAGAGGAGTAAGAAAGGTTCATGATAGGGGTTAAAAGAAATAGAGTGAATTTTCCAAAGCAGCGCTAAGTCATTGGGATTGTACGCGAATCGTATAGGTTTTAGGGTAATTACTGTTCATAAGTTAATCCTACTCACGTATATGGTCTGCCTAATCCTAACATTACACTTCCTGCATTTAAGAAGTCTCTCAATAATGTAGTAACTATCCCTCTCCCTAACAACCTGGGACTCCACCGTTAGGTTTGATCTGCAGCTTGGGCATTGGTAAACCTGCCCACCCAACGCTGCCACGAGTTTCTCGGCCGTATTTAAAGCAGTGGATGCTGGCCTCATCCATTAGAGGTGGATTGGCGTCAATAAAAACCTTACCCACCAGTAATTTGGGCTTGTTAAGCATGGCGAAACTTTGAACCTAACTATAACTACGCGGCTTACGACTTCACCTAGTCCTATACGCCTTAGCAGCCTCAGCCAGTCTTCTAATCCCTTCCACCAGGCGGTTTGTGCTCTCCCAGACGAAGGATACCCTAACTGCTGCCCTATACTGCTCACTGAAGTAGCTACCTGGGACAATGGCGACGCTGTACTTCTCCATGGCATATTCAGCGAATTTCTCGCCATCATCTATGTAGTTGGCTAGGTCAACGAAGATGAACATTGAGCCCTTGGGTACGGTGAACCTGGCCTCAGGTAAACTAGCCTTAATGGCGTTAACGGCTGCATCCCTCTTGGCGCGGTACTGCTCAACCACATACCTAATATGCTTCAACCTAACCTGCGACCTAAGGTATACCGCTACAAAACGCTGTGCGAAGGATGGTGGGCAGTACGTCATCTCCTCGCCGGCTAATTTAACCCTGGATATGACCTCCCTGGGCCCATAGATGAAGCCAAGTCTCCAGCCAGGTATGCCAGGGTCCTTGGAGAACGTGTTTAGTGATATTACGTTGTCAGGGGCGTACTTGTACATGTAGACGTGGTTACCTTCATATATCAAGGTTCTATACGCCTCATCAGAAATGATCCAGAAGTCCTTATCCTTAGCTAAGTCCGTTATGGCCTTAGCCGTCTCCTCATCGATTATGGAGCCCGTTGGGTTATCGGGCGTTACTACGATCACCGCCTTAGTCTTATCGCTAACCAGCTCCTTAAGGGATTCAACGTTTATCCTAAAGCCGTCATCCATGCTTAACCTCAGTCTCTTAATCTTACCACCAAAGTACTCTATAATTGGTTTATAACCGAAGTATGTTGGATCCATTAATATCACCTCATCACCAGGGTTCAGTATGGTCATTAGGGTGGCAAACATTGCCTCCTGGCCACCAGCAGTTATCACTATATCGTCGGGTTTAACATCAAGTGAACCAAGTCTCTTCAAATCCTCCGCCACCGCCTCCCTCAGTTCAATTATGCCTTGACTGGGTGTATATGCGTAAAGGTCCATGCTCTCCTTAGCCAGCTCCTCAGCCATCATGGCCCTAATCTCAGGCGGTGGCGGAATGCTGGGTTGACCAGCGGACAGCACTATTATATCCCTGTTCTCACGCTTAAGTCTCTCCCTTATGGCATCTATCCTCCTAGTTGGGGACTCCCTCAAGGCCCCCATCCTATCCGAGAAACCACGCACAACTTCACCAATAAGGCTAATATATATGCATTACGTATTTATCTTTAGCAAATCAACGATTCAATGTAGATCGCATATATGATTACGCATAACAATAAACCACCATACACTAGGTTAGTACTCTAAACAATCCGTAATAAAGCACCGAAGGAGCAATAGCCAATGAGGGATGGGTAAACTCAAGTAAACTTATTAATACCCATAATTACTGTATAACCATAAGGGTTAAATTGAGCTAACTCAATAAAACTGATCATGGTTTACTTAACTAAAATCATTAGCATTAATAATGTGGCAGGTGAAATATGGAACCACGCAAGCAGTATTATGACTCCTAAGGGTGAGGGAGCATGAGGATTGGAATATTAACCAGTGGTGGGGATGCGCCGGGCTTAAACATAGCCCTATACTCATTCATAAGGCTAGCTGAGAAAAGGCATGAGGTTTTCGCCGTGTTTCACGGATGGGAAGGATTCATTGATGGTACCGTTAGAAGGGTTACTTCCCTCGACCTATTACCATATATATCAATGGGTGGTACTATGCTTAAGACGTCCAGGAGGAACGTATTCAATGATGGTGATGCTGATAGGCTAATTAAGACTATTAATGATTATAACCTGGACTGTGTGGTGGCTATTGGTGGTGATGGGTCCTTAAGGGCCTCAAATGAGGCGATTAAGCTCGGCATTAATGTTATTCACATCCCTAAGACTATTGATAATGATGTTTTTGGTACTGATTTTACTATTGGTTTTGATTCTGCTGTTAATGCTGCTGTTTCTGTTTCTGAGTCCTTTAGGACTACCTTGATGTCTCATGAGAGGGTTGGTGTTGTGGAGGTTATGGGTAGGGAGGCGGGCTGGGTGGCGTTACACACAGGACTAGCAACAATGGCAGACGCAACAATGATACCCGAATATAAGCTCAGCCTTAGTTCGGTTATTGACAGGTTAATCAACACCTACAAGACTAAGCACTACGCACTACTAGTGGTGGCCGAGGGTGTTGAGGTTAAGGGCGATATTGTTACGGCAAGTCAAAGCCCACACTCCAACAATGTTGGATACAGGTTAGCTGAATTAATAGAGGAGGTTACGGGCATTGAGACAAGGGCCATTGTCCCTGGCCACTCCATAAGGGGCGTGGCACCAACAGCCTTTGATAGGACCCTGGCAATCAGATACGCCACAGCAGCCTACGAGGCAATTGAGAATGGGTTGTATAATGTGATGGTTAGCTATAGGGGCTCTAAGATAGACTATGTACCAATACCTGAGGTGGCTGGTAGGAGTAGGTTGGTTAGTGGGGAATGGCTTAAACTCTACGAGTTGTATTGGGGTTAATCTAAGTCTTCTTCTATTACTTTTAGGTTTAGTAGTTTTGCCATTTCCTTTAACTCCTCCTTGTGGTTTCCAAGTAGTGGTACTCTATGCCACCCCGCACCCCACTTCCTTGCCAGTGTCTTCACGTTTGACTTTGCGATTACCTTTGTTCCGCATGCTGGTAGTGAAAGTTCATTGCCTGTTACGGTGCTCACGTGAATGTGCATAACCTTATTAACCGCATCAATGCCTACGGCCGTAAGCTCACTACCAATGGGGTACTCCACGTTAACTGCAGCGTACCTAGTGCCGAGGTGTGATGGTATTATCGAGTACCTAAGCCTAATGCCCGGTTTTGGGTTTATTGGTAGGTAGCAGTGGTAGTAAGTAACCTCACCAGTCAACTCATCAGTTACCGGATCCGTAGCTGAGCCTGCAGTGTTGAGTAGGTACTTGCCTATTAAGGCTACTATGAGTGAGTTTGCATCAGCCTCACACATCGGTACGTATTTGCCATCCAGCCAAAGCTGCGTGTAGGGTAGGCATGGCCAGGCGTCGAGGACTACATTGGTTACGCTCCTGAGGCCTAGGCAGTCTATGCTAATGGCATTAGCCTTATAATCCTCAAGAACCCTATTAATCGCAATGTAAAGCCTAGCTGACTTAAGAACCTCAGGCCACTGCCTATCAGGGTCTGGGTACTGGTATGCACCCTTAACCCAAGCCTCAGCAATTGGCCTAGCCTCCTCATCACTAACCTTACTATAATACCTACTGACAAACTCATTACCACTCATCAGGGTGAACCTAACACCAATGTTCCTTGAGATTGAGGCCAACCAATTACTCAAATCCCTATTACTAACAATCACTGCATGAGTCTCCCTAAGCCTAGCCAGGGCCACAAGGTACTTAACCTTACCCAATGCGTAATCAGAATCAATACTCCTAGTCACCACAGCAACCACAGGATACTGCTCAATAAGCCTATTGTAGAGTAGGTAATCACCACCACCCCCAAGGGACTCGGCTATTAGAACTATGGGCTTACCGGTCGTTAAAACCCTCTGAACCATACTAGACGGGCCCTGTAGGTCAATGACAACGTAGCCAACAGCGTCACCCTCCTTGGCTAGAAAGTCCTCCAAGTCATCAATACTCCTAGCGTAGTATGGGGTGAACTCCGCGTCCGGGTAAAGAGCCTTAAGCCTCCCCAAAACCCTAGACTCAAAACCCTCAAACCACTT
>NZ_LCTF01000071.1 GCF_001663375.1 Caldivirga sp. MU80 | reverse complement strand
CGTGTTACTTGGGAGGATATTGGTGATTTGGAGGAGGCTAAGCAGAAGATTAGGGAGTTGGTTGAGCTTCCTCTTAAGCATCCTGAGTTGTTTAGGCATCTTGGTATTGAGCCTCCTAAGGGTGTTTTGCTTATTGGTCCTCCTGGTACTGGTAAGACTCTTTTGGCTAAGGCTGTTGCTAATGAGGCTGATGCATACTTTGTATCGATTAATGGCCCTGAGATTGTGAGTAAGTATTACGGTGAGTCTGAGGCTAGGCTTAGGGAGATTTTCGACGAGGCCAAGCGCAACGCACCGGCAATAATATTCATTGATGAGATAGACTCAATAGCACCAAAACGTGAGGAAGTCACTGGTGAGGTTGAGAAGAGGATAGTGGCACAACTACTAACACTAATGGACGGACTACAGGAAAGAGGACAAGTAGTAGTCATAGGAGCAACCAACAGGCCAGACGCAGTGGACCCAGCACTAAGAAGACCAGGAAGATTCGACAGAGAGATTTGGATAAACCCACCGGACACCAGGGGTAGGTATGAGATCCTGCTAGTCCACACCAGGAACATGCCCCTTGAGAAGGATGTTGACTTAAGGAAGCTGGCTGAGATAACCTACGGCTACACAGGCGCCGACATAGCGGCCTTAGCCAGGGAGGCGGCTATGAAGGCCCTGCGCAGGGCCCTTCAACAGGGTATAATAAACCCAGAGGACCCCAATACGTTCACCGATGAGAATCTGAGCAGGATTAAGGTAACTATGCAGGACTTCATGGATGCAATGCGTGAGATAATACCAAGCGCCCTGAGGGAGATCTACATTGAGGTCCCCAAGGTCCGTTGGAGTGACGTGGGCGGCCTTGAGGAGGCTAAGCAGGAGTTGAGGGAGGCCGTGGAGTGGCCCTTGAAGTACCCCAATAGGTTCAAGGTTATGGGCATTAAGCCTCCTAAGGGTATTTTGTTGTTTGGTCCTCCTGGTACTGGTAAGACTCTTTTGGCTAAGGCTGTTGCTAATGAGAGTGGTGCTAACTTCATAGCTGTTAGAGGACCGGAAATACTAAGCAAGTGGTTCGGTGAATCAGAAAAGGCAATAAGGGAAATATTCAAAAAAGCAAGAATGGCAGCACCATGCGTAGTATTCTTCGACGAAATAGACGCAATAGCACCAGCAAGAGGGTA
>NZ_LCTF01000040.1 GCF_001663375.1 Caldivirga sp. MU80 | reverse complement strand
CCACGACGAAGCCGAGATCTCTGAAGGACTTCCCCTCGTACCTGGCCCTCAGCTGGGCCAGGGCGACGTCCTCAAGCGGCTTGCCGAACTCCGAAGGGTTGATCCTGACGTAGTCCTCGGCCTCGATCAGACGGAAAGGCATGGGGCTATCCTATCTCTCCCCCTTTATAAGCGTAGCTCTAGAGAGGAGGCTCACCGGCCAGTCTCCTCCAGCCACCTCCCTATGGCCTCTGCCAGTTCGGCGTAGCGGGCGAGGCCGTCTAGGTGCTCCCTGCCGCACTCCATCACTATCCTGCCGTCCTTCATGCGGTACACCCTAGGTCTCTTGCCCGTGAGGGCCCTAATCAGCGCCGAGAGCCTCTCGGCGTCGGCCTCCCTGCCGCCGGGGGCGTCGGCCCTCGCTACGGCGAAGCCCACGGCCTCGTTTCTGGCCCCGCGCCTGCTGAAGGTAATCGTGTAATCGCGTCTTACGCCGTCAACCTCCGCCGTTATGGTGATCTTCAGGTGGGTTCTGCCGCCCCCTCCCTCCTCCACCCGCGCCAAACCTGCCACAGCCTCAGTCCATCTACGCCCCCTAAGCGTTGCCCCCACCTCTCAGACCTCGTCTCTGATAGCTGGCACAGTCCGCTATTAAACACGCGGCAACCCTCCCTGTTCACAAAGGCCGCAGAGACGCCTTTAGCATCAAGTTGTCCTCAGAGATGCCCCACCCAGCTCCGGATACGCCCGACTATCTTCTCCAAGACCTGGGAGAACCCGCCGGATGCGGTTACGGCGGCTACGGGCGTGTAGAGCTTAGGCGCACCAACCTCTGGGGCGCGGCGGCCACGGCGTACGGCATAAACAGCATGGCAACCGTCGCGATGGCCTTTACGAGGAGATTTGCCCCGATCGGAGCGTCTCCGCCGTCTATCTACACGTCATCGGGCCACACGGGCTGGATGAATAGCCCGACGGGTCTAGGCTCTACGAGGGTTAGCCTATAGCGTGAGTATTGCGGAAAAAGGCCAGGGGACGCCTTCCGCACCCCACGCCGAGCCGGCATTCAGGCAGAGCCACGAGCGGACATGTGCCGCTTGAGGTACATCGGATCCTAGTGCCGAAGTACAATACAACATATGTATATGATTAGCTAAGTGATAGTCTAAATATTGAGATGCTAGGATCAGCTTTAAGCTGTTAGAGTTAGAGAACGCCTATCTCAGTTTGAGCCTTAATAATTCCTTGATACGTTCAAAGGGTAGGAGGTGGGCCACATACAACAAAGCTATAGATGCTGTGATGGTGAATTGTCCTCGTTTTGCTGGTTTCTCCTGCTCCACAAGCCCTATGAGGTCCTTGAGCTGATCTAAATCGCGGCGCTTAACGGCGTCTTGTATCGCGGGCCACATATCGCCGGGCGGCGCACCCGGCTTAACGGTCCAGAGACCCCGTTTAAACCCCTCTTCGCGCGTCTTTTGAGACTGGTCGTAGATAAGTCTAAAGAGCACATTTAACCTCTCTGGGTCTGCCAGAATATCTAGAGCGCCACGTGCGTAAGACCGCTCGAACTCGCTATGTGTTATTATATCATCGCATTGCACGAAATCGCAACCAGGTATCCAACGCCCATCAGGCTCAGAGCCGCTGAAATACGTCCTTACCACACGTGAGGCGGGTTCGGGGAAGTCCAGGGGGTTGCTGAGCGCGAAAAGCGGCGAAAGATCGCAAGCCTCGGTTTCACAGATAATATATAGGCGGTGCGAAAACTGGGATAGAGGCGTGGCCGCAACGCTGTCCGGCAGTATCGCAAGGTGATAAGCTCTTGTCTGTAGCTCCAGCGTAAACCATGTGCCTTCAGAAGGTTCAGCCCCATATGTTAAACATACAGAAGTTATAGATGTAGATAAAGTCTTTGCATGTAAACCTACATCCATGGCCCTATACATAGGCAAACTAACAGAAGGCCATAAGAGGATACAAGTCCACGACGGCGGCATCTCGTCGATCGGCGGCGCCCTCCCCGCCTTCGGGAGTTCCGTATCGGCAGGAGGCGCAGGCGCCGAGAAACGCCAGAAAGCCCATCCCCCGGGGGTCAAGATATGGCGGAACTCCTCTTCCGCCATAAAACAGCTACGACGAGGTGTTTTTGAATTTTAACGCCATTCCTAGCGTGACCATATCATATTGCAAAAGGAGAGCTTTAGCTTAAAAGTTTAAAAAATACTAATTTCGCTAAAGATATGGAGAGGATCCAGCCGGAAGTTTGGAATCTTCTTTCACGTGGCTTCAAATATCTCGTCATATCAAGCGCAATATCTATATTTTGGTGGTGGTTTATTCCACTTCTAGGTCTCGGTCTTGGTGTAGCGGCATTTGCTATCTTAAAATATATCCGTATAGCTTTAAAAGAACTTAGTAAAATAGATAAGAGGTTCAAAACATGCTATAATGGAATCATTATTCTCTTACTAGGTTATCTAACTGCTGTGACTAAAACATATATAGTTTCCGTATTTTTGCTTCCTCTAGGTATTATCCTAGGTCTTACCTTAACTGCCTTTAGGCTATATAAGATATATAGAGATTGGCGATTCTTAGTGGCAAGTATTATATACGTCCCAGAGGCGGTCGCCTCTATTTTTCTAATCTTGGGCGTGTTTTCGGTAGTAGGTCATGTGCTAGCTTATAGCGCTCTAAAATCGATAACCAAGAAACTCCAGGCAACTACTTCCGAAAATTTTTAACACATGGATCAATCGAAAACCATAGATGGTTGCAAGTTTCATAGTTTTTAGAATGCTGGTATTTAATATGCTAGCATAGCTGATAGTATATCTCGTTAGTACTCTACTGCTAATGTCGATGATTGAAATGCGACAAGTGCAGGATCCATGGAGATGTAGGTCGCCACATCGCGGTATCGAGACCGTCTCTACGTCACTATGTTGCCAATAAATTCAGTAATTTCCTTAAACTTAGGTTATTTTATAAATATTTTAGTAATAGTTATCATAATTTATATATTATATTTAGAAAAAGATTGTATAAACAAATCTGTAGATCATCAACCCCCGAAACTTATAAAGACTCAAAATTTATAAGGATTGAATGAGTTTAGTAAATGTGGTTTCTCGGTCCTAACATCTTCGATGCGATTACTAACGGTGAAGTGGAGAAGGTCAGGGATATCTTGGAGAGGAGTGTAAAGGCGTTACAACGGCGCAAGGACGGCTTTTCTCCTCTACACTATGCCGTGCATTATGCGGCGCAAGAGAGAGATCCGGCGGGGAGGCGTAGGCGTCTCGACGTTGTAAAGTTGTTGCTAGAAAGGGGGGCGGATCCCAACGACAGGGACGAATCGCGGGGAAGGACGCCCCTACATATGGCCGCCGAGTATGGCGACATGGAGCTCGTGGATCTCCTTATTAGATATAGGGCTGATGTGAATGCACCGGATAGAGACCGGAACACCCCGTTGCACTACGCCGTGATGAGGGGCCACAAGCATGTCGCAGAGTTTCTTCTAAAAAATAGAGCCAATTCTAATGCGCAGAACAAGGAGGGAAGGACCCCGCTTCATATCGCGGCATTAAACAACAACATCGAGATTGCGCAACTGTTGTTGCGCTACCGCGCCAACCCTGGAATAAGAGATGCGGCACGCAAAACCCCGATAGATCTCACAACGAATGAGGAACTTGCGAGACTTCTTGTACGGGAATATAGAGACAGGCCACGTGGGGCTCAACGCGTCAAAGTTCGTAATACAGCTGTCGGCCGGAACGTCCGCGTGCGACTACCCCCGCTTCATGACGCCGTGAAGGATCAAAATCCGAGTTTACTTAATTTATTCTTGAGTAAAGGCAATAACCCTAACGAAGTGGATAATTTCGGCAGAACCGCGCTTCACATCGCGGCAGAGGTAGGATGTCGGGAGTGTGCCGATTTGCTCATCCAAGCCGGCGCCGACGTAAATGCCAGAGACAAGAAGGGTCGTGCCCCGCTCCACTATGCGGTGCGGTATGGCCACCACGAAGTGGCCGATCTCTTGCTGAGAAAAGGCGCGGCGCCGAACGCAATAGATAATATAGGAAACACGCCGTTGCACTACGCCGTTGAGAAAATACGCCCCGATCTTGTGGAGCTTCTTTTACAATACGGCGCCGATCCAAACGTGAGAGGGACGCTGAGAGGCTGGACGCCGCTATATTATGCAGTGGCGATAATCGAGAAGGTTAATAGGGGAGAGATAAGCGCCGATTTAAAAGACATCCTTAGGATGATCGACCTTCTCTTAGAGAAAGGGGATCCCAACATACCTAACATCGACGGCTGGACGCCGTTACATAAAGCTGCCGCGGCGGGCGTCGTAGATGTTGTGGCAAAACTCCTAGAGCATAACGCCAATCCTAATGCAACAGATAAGAGCGGCCAGACGCCGTTACATATAGCGGCATTTAAAGGCTACGGAGTAATTGTTAGGCTTCTACTCCAGTACGACGCGGATATCTGCGCAAGAGATATCTGGCGTAGGACGCCTTACGATTTAGCTAAAGGAGATGCAAAAAGAGAATTGGAGCTAATATTAAAGAAAAAGATGGGTTCTATAAATTGCTGAAATCATTTTCCTCTATTGCAGAGAGTCCTTATTTCTTTATAATGAGAGCAGTTATATTGTCTTTACTGCCTTTTTCCATAGCATATGAAACCAATCTATCAACAATTTTGTTCTCATCTCCTTCCTCAGTAATTATTTGCCATATTTCGTAGTCGTCTAGGACGTCAGTTACACCGTCTGTTGCTAACAATAAACCGTCGCCTTCGTAGAGTCTCAACTTGAAGACGTCGATTGGCTCCACCCTCCCGTAGTATCCCACTAGGTTTGTTATGGTATGCGCTTGGGGATGCTCGACGACGATTTTCCTCTTGTGTTCCGCACGCTCTTTAAAGTCCATCGCCGCCAGTCTGCGGATCTCCCTCTCCAGCTCGCTCCAAGCCACTGAATGATCTCGGGTTATTTGGTGAAACTCCCCATCCCCGAATAAGTAAAGGCGGGAATCCCCCACGTTCACCACGTAGGCATTATCTTCCAACACGACGACGCCCGCGAGGGTAGTCCCACCGCCCATGACGCTGTCTAAGACGACACTATTGGCGTAACTCACGGCATCGCGGAGAATTTCGGCGATAAGTACATCATCATAAATAAGCGACGCGCCTGCAAACAAACGCTCAACGACTCTTGCGGTAAACGTCGCAATAGCGACTCGGCTAGCCACATCACCAATATTAAGTGTACTTACTCCGTCGGCGACGGCGGCGATTAGCCCGTAGCGGCCGTTAAGCTCAAGTCTACAGATAGAATATGAATCCTCGTTAAGTATCTTTCTACCGGCACTACTTCTGGCAGCTACCCTATACATTGCTTAGCTTGAATTTAAGAGTTATATATGGCAACCTTAAAATCTCGCTGAACGCTAGCACTATCTCATCGCCATCTTGAAGCTGTACTGGTTTGCTTGGAGTGCCCGGACACGTGCGTCTACAGCCTGGCGAGACGACTATGAAATTTCCATATCTCTTGATTGCCGTGCCGTTTACGCTACCTAGGTCTCTAATTAGCCATATACCGCTCCCCTCGTCGTATTGAATCTCAACATGCCCCTCCTCGAGATAGCCATACGGATCGTCGAGTGATATATCGGCTCGCCTTCCGATAGTTACCGTTGCTTTTTTATCGGGATCTAGGATCCATTTCTGATCGTTATAGAAAAGATACGCGCGACGCCGTTCTTGAACCAGCGCATTTCTAAGCTCTACGCCATCCCAGAATCTGTTGCGGTAGTCGGGATCTAGGGCCTTAGATAGCACATGCGAGAGCTTTCTTTCGTACTTACCGCAGACGACTAGGTTGCAGGGCCTGTCTGCGAGACCATGTGTGGCAATATATCTCGCTATTCGTTGTTGCGGCGTAAGCCTGGCAAGTTGAGCATCGCGCGGCCTCAGAACGCTCAAGACCGTAGCACCCCACATATACACGTCGGAGGATTCGTAGAACTCACCTCTTATTATCTCAGGCGGCGAAAAGCCGGGCTTCGCGACCTGTGTCCCCTGTCCTTTCCCTCTCTTGACTGTGCCGAAATCTATTAATACAACCCTATAGTTGTTATGGGGCTGGACCATGATGTTATCGGGCGCGAAGTCCCTGTGAAGTCTCCCAACTCTATGAAGGAAGGCCAGGGCGTCTGCAAGTTGCATCGCGACGTTGTATCCCACGTCGGGGTCGAGTCCGCCAGTCTTTACAACGTAGTCGGCTAAGTTCTCGCCCTCGACGTATTCCTCAACTAGGAGGGGCGTGGCGCCTATGTGCCCAAAATCGATGAACTTAACTATGTTGGGATGACCGCCGTATTTGCTCCATATCTCTCTCAGAAATTCCGCCTCTTTCTCGAGCTTCTCTACAACGAGGTCTATTGGGACGTTGCCGCCGGGATTCGGCTGTTTTATTACCACTCTTCCGCCGCCACGGTCCTCCGCAAGGTAGGTGATGCCCATCCCTCCGCAACCTAGCACGCTCCTGATTACATATCTGCCTAGTACCACCTCTCCTATCTGTAGCGGAGCTTGGCAGGAGCTCACCCGCCTATGTTGGAGAGTCTGTCGATTCTAGTCTTACCGTCCAAGCTTTGCGTGCCCAAAACTCTCTGCGCAAGCGCGGCGAAGTATATATCCCTAGCCATGAGGCTTCTGGCAACGGGCTCAGCGAGCAGACTGTTCAGCGCGGCGAACTCCTCATCTGCGCTTAGGCCCTGTTTCGTTTTTTCTAGTATCTTCACGGCGACGCGGGCGACCTCGTGGTACAGCCTTACCTCTGGATTTTGCTCATCTGAGCTGACAGCCGCCACGAACTCCACCTCGACAGGTCTTGTGGCTGTGCCGAAGGACACAGTGGCGATTTTCCGCCTCCCCTCATCTTTAGAGTATGTAGTAGCCCTAAAACTCGCTATTATTACATCACGGGCAGAGACGGCGCCAACGTCCCACGTGGCGGCGCCGGGATCCAAGACTCTGAGGGTGGGATATATGAGAAAGGCCTCCTCTAGCTTAGTGCCGACCTCGGTCTCGATCTTGAGGGTAGGTTTTTCAATCACGATGTTTTTTATAGCCGAGACTATCGCCTGCGTCAGCCCCTCGATCTCCTTGGCGCCTTTTACATGCCTCATGCGGCCGCCGCCTATCTTAGCCATCTCTTCGCAGAGGGCTGGGTCGTAGTCCTCTCCGATGCCGTATATGAAGGTTATTATGTTATATTTTTCTCTCGCCAGCTTCGTTAGTTCGAGCACTTGGTTCGGGTCGGCAACGTCTGTCGGCCTCCCGTCGGTGGCGACAATCATAACTCTTGTATAGCCCGGTGGGGTCTTAGAGAGAAGATTGACCGCCATGGTCAATGCCTGGTATAGAGACGTGGAACCGCCGCAGTCGATCGACCTTATTACTGACTCGACTTCGGTTGCAGCGTACTTCTTTGTTGCCGAATTTATCGCAACTACCGCAGAAGTGGAGAAAACGACTAAAGACAGAATATCGTCGTCCTGCAAGTCGTTTCGAAACCTCCTTAATATAGCCTCCTTTGCCGCCTCAATCTTTTCTCCGCACATAGAGGCGCTTACGTCGAGCAAGAAAGCCATGTGCACCTTTCGGGGGTTCTGAGAAACGAACTCCCTCAGCTCCTTCGAGGGGACTATCTTCGCCAGTATATACACATCGCCCTCTTGGCCCGCCGCGAGCGCGCGTCGGTTTTGGTATATCTCCACCTGAAGAGGACTTGCCATACTGAGCTCGGCTTTAAAGTATTTAAATTTTGATAGCCTTTTCCTCATGCCCAAGGTAAGATGTTTTAACTGCGGGGCAGAGTTCGAATACGACCCCAACAATCCGTACTGCCCTGTATGTGGAGCGGCGATCCCGCCGACATTTGCTCAGCCTCAGCAAACCGCGCAATCCCCATCTTTAACCTCAGTTGCGCATAGACCTCTGCGGTTCGTAATATACGCAGTGAGAAAGGACGGCGCACGGGAAAAGGTGGCCGAGGTTGTGGAATCCGGACCTGAAGTTGTTCTGGGGCGGAGGGAGCTAGCGGCCTATGCGTGGAGAGATCCCGACACCATTTCGCGCGTCCACGTCAAGTTTAGGGCGTCTAACGGCAAGTTGTTCATAAGAGACGACGGGTCTACCAACGGGACTTATGTTGATGGGGAAGATATCAGAGGCAGAGGGGATGTGGAGATAGACCAGAAAGAGATTTTGTTATGCAACCCAGCAAACCCGGTGGGGAAGCTGGTAGTAGAGCGTCTTTAAGGCGCTAGACAGCGCCTATCTTGATGGACGATAGGCATATAAAACAGCATCAGCGATGTCAGGAGGATATACGGCCATCTGCCCGAGAGCGCCGCAACATTCCCTGGGTAAATTATTTGTCTAACATTGTTAATAATGTAGTTAATTATGTTGATAATAGCCACCATATATGGTCCTGCAAGAAACCACGCTACAACAATAAGAATCGATAGTGCGATAATAAATATAAATAATTTAATTACTACATTGCGCCATCCTAATCTGAGACTTTCACAAATAGTTCTATGAAATATATATGTGAGCACGACGGCGAAGAACAACCCAGCCGATGTGTTGATAACAAAAAGCGCAAGCGCCAAGAGGAAGAATACTACCTGTATCGCAACTCCGCTACATGTGCCCTCTCCCCCGCTGGGAGGCAGATAGGATTCGCTCATGTCGGCGACTTGTAAGCTGGCTAATGCCCACCCAATATCTGTCTTCTGCATCACCGCCGTACCGCCGTAGGAGATCCCCAAGTCCCTGGCTTTGGCGGTCAGCTCAAATTTCTTAAGGTCGGCTCTGCCCCCTACAAAACGCGCATTCAACTCGATTCTATGGGGAGGTATCTCAAAACATGTAGTGCCTTCAAGCCTTCTGCTCTGTATTAATCTGCAGAGAAGCTCAGATACTTTCTTCCGTAGTAGCTCTTTTTCGGAGAATGTTCGATAGCTATCTTCGGCCTTTTTTATGTTTCTCGACGGAAAACTTGAATGAACCGCATGTAAAGTGTGGGCTACTCTAGATGCCGGCAGAAGGAGTAATGTTAATACAAGGGCTAGTACAAGATCGCTTACGCCCAATGGTATGGTTATAACTAATATCAAAACAAATAATAATATATACATAATACTTAAGATAATTTCACTAATACTAAAATGCCTAACTAAGCGAAAATATCTAAAAAATAGTATTACATGTAAAGAAAGAATCAGCACAGGCGTCCAAGCGACGAAATAAGAAATAGGCATTCCAGAATGTACTGAGATGGATAATGCAAATAATAAAAGTACAAAAATATTTAATATTAGTTTATCAAATATATCTGTACGTATGAATATATATAATAAAATAAATAATATAAAATATATAATTGAATAGATATTAATGAAGACTAATGGTAAAATACCATTAATAATAAATAAGATCGGATTAAGTAATCTAAATTCAAGTCCATATATACTTTTTCGGGCAAACAGAAGTAGCATGTAATAAATGAGAAAAATAAGTATAGATGCCTCAATCAACGGATAAGGTATAAATCTCCCAATTAATAGATAGTATATATACAAATTCGATGTTGTTTTCATATTATTTTTTCCTATTTCTCCTAAAATACTTAGTAATATTTGTAGTAAATAGCTTAATGGATTTGGATATATATCTAGTTTTCCTGCAAACGCGGTTACCGTATTCTGATAGTTGTAGTCTGGCAACACCAGGGTGAGCGAAATATTGGGCGGCGTCTCGATCACATAGTCCTTAACAGGTCTTAGATAGAGGTCGTGCACTATTATTTCCATCTCGACGAGGGGTAGTGTGTAGTTGCCGTTAGTTTCTACGGTGTAGACCACGTCGGTTATGGGGGACTGAATGCGGTAGGTGTACCTAGCTTGGGTGGCGCCGGGGATACAGAAAGCCTCTATTTGTCCTCTGCCGGAGACGACCGGCTTGCCGTCGAGGAGGACTTCCACATCTAGGGGCTCGCCTGTGGAGGTCCGCCCCACATAGAGACAACGCCTCCCCTCCACAACCACCGTGGCGTTGGGTCTGAGCTCTATCTGCCTCCCGCCGTATGTGAGGTAGCCTGTGCCGAAGAAGGAGACGACGCCGTCTCCCTCCACAGTCACGCCCGGCCCGGCCATGAGGCGGAGAAACTGGGCGGGGACGGGCAAGCCGTCTATCCCGACTACAAAGGCTCTGTCGGGGCCTTTGGGCGTGGTCAAGACGACGTAGGCCACCTTTATCGCAGACTCGGGCGTGTTGCTCCAGTACAGCTTGACCGCGCTCCCGCTCCCCGACACCACCGAGTGGTACCAGCCGATGGAGACCGAGGCCGGCCTCCACGAGCCGTTGTAGAAGACTTCTCCGCTCGCCGCGTATTTGCCCACAGTACACACCAATAGGTTGCCGTTGGCTCCCAGTTGCACCTCCCACGGTTTGGCCTCGCCTCGCCCCGCGAAGTAGGGCAGGGTCAATACCTTCACATACATAGGCTTCCCCACCCCGAAGTTCACCAAGAGGTATGCCTCAACGCCAAGCCAGGTCTCTACCCTTACAGATCCAGATCCATTTCCCCAAAACTCCGCGACCCACAGGTTGGGCTGATAGAGGTCGTCTACGTGGTAGAGCGTGTAGTTGACAGAGGCCTCCGTGTTGCCTATGTAGACATGGATGGGCGGCCTCTCCGCGGTATCTCCTATAGCCATTATGAAGCCGAAGCAGTTTCCTGCACATGTGCCGAAGTTAGTAACGTAAGCTCCACACTGGTAGTAAATATCAACGAGGCCGCTATATTCGATAGTGGTAGCATGGATTAAGGGAGCAGAGATGAAGAAAACAAGAACTAGGCCCAGCAAGACTCCCCGCATATCTTTGCCCTCTTCGCTATTTTTAAGCGTTCTGAATCGTGTCCAGTTAAAAATTTTCTCCAGACTAGCCAAACAAATACGTCCTCAGAGCAACCCAGCAGGTTTGCTTGGATGCCTAATTTTTCTCTAGGTAATGCTCCCCGACAGCGAATAGCTGATTAATATCGGCGTATGGCGGCGGCAGGCCGAATAGGCTATAGGGAATTCGAGGGGCTGTTGATGGATACGAGGGCAAGGAGGCTAATGCAGCCCTCCCTCTTGCTTTTTAAGGTTAGGCTTTTACCTCGATATTAAGGAGAGTGAGGCCGATGACTTGAGCTCTCACCCCTTGTCGTTAGTAAGAGCTGGATTGGCCAGCCTCGGGGCCGGTCCCGCGCCGCTACCAGTCTTAACCGTATTGCAGTCTCCAGTTTGCCACAACACCTCCTGCCGGCACTCGCCTTAACAGAATAGGCGAACTCAGGCAACAGGCCCCGGCTCCTCGCTAGGCACTGATGCCTTGTATCGCTTCGGTGCGGCCCGGCGGCGCGTTAATCACAAAGTTTTATAAATATCTAGCGTAAATATACCATGGAGGAGAAAGTTAGGTCTGCGGGTAATCTCGGGTTCATCGGCGTTATTATACAACTCGCGGGGCTTCTAGTGGGCGGCATAGCGACGCTGGCAGGCTACATAATGGAGCTCGTAGCCCTAAAGAGGCTAGCCGAGGCTCTCAACAGGCATGCCATCTGGGGCAACGCCCTAAAGGCGGTGGCTGTTGCCGTGGTAGGGACCATAACGTTGATAGTCTTATTCTTAGCCCTCCTCTTTGAGCCTACATGTTATAAACCCCTCTGCTGGTACTTGTCGGATTACTTCTTCGAAGTCTTGGCCGGTTTCTTCGTTCTCGCCTACGTGATTGCGTTATTCACAGGAAGATATTACAGAAACGCCTATAATGAACTCGCCGTCGCCACCGGCGTCAAGGAGTTCAACGACGCCGCCAAATGGACTTGGCTGGGCGCCCTCCTCTTCATTATTCTCATCGGCGGTCTGCTGGTGCTCGTGGGCAGAGTATTCGCCCTAATGGGCTACAACGTATTGAAGAGCTGGAAACAGGCGCAACAACAATAACCTCAGCCATTTTCAGTATTATTTTTATTTACTCAAAATCTGCCGGATGCAGTTATCTTTATTACAAATAGATTTTCTTTGATAGCTTAAGGCTCATTCGTGATGAAGTAGGCCATCCAATGGTAAGGCATGCCTGAAGCAGTGGAAAGACGGCATGGACCTCGCGGGTAAGCTTGGAGGTCTATTCCCGTTACGGAGATGGTGACCGGTGTTCCGTTTTCCAGGAAGAACTTGACTGACAGGGACCTCTATACGTATGCTTTGGTCCTGAATGGGAGGTGACCTTCGGATACAGTGACCTAGCTGGGCCCTTCGGTTCCACGCCAGACAGCCAGATCTCCTCTCTATCGGCGTGTCTACGCCACCATCGGCGTCTTGGCCATTTTGTCCGAGAAGCTTAAGGGAATTGTCAGAGGGGGATGTTCTCAAACAGGGCGATGATAGGAGAGCCAGACGCTGGCTGGAGAGGAGAGCGGCAACGTGAGAGGGAGGGGCTAGAGGTGTTGAGTCTATCTCCTGACCCAAGTGTAAGGTTGCCCGTGCGGCTCTCTATACACGGGAGGAGCAGAGGGCGGCGCGGACGTCTACGTACGAAGCTCGTCAGAAAGATGTGGCGGGCCCGATGGGATTCGAACCCACGACCTACGGCTCTCCACGCGCCACGTAGGCGCCTAGAAGGTTCGGCGCAACGGTCCGCGGAGCGTATCTTGTTTTTGTGTAAGTTTTTTCGTTGAGTGTTTTGGCTGTGTTGGGGTCTTGCGCGAGAATTCCATCCCCAGAGGCGCCAGGTAATAGCCGATGTAAGAAGGCACGATCATAATCAACGCGAAGAAGAGGAGGGCGCCCCCCAGCGCCCTCGTGGGGCCGAAGATGACTGCCAGAACCGAAAACGCCAGGAGAGTTACAGCTATCTTCACCGCCAGCCCCGCCATAAACTCCAGGAAGTGGAAAACCATGACGAAGGCAGTGACGGCGTTGTATGCCGTTATTGCGATTTGCATTACCGGGTCCCTAACCTTGGAGAAGTACATGGCGAATTTAGAGAGCTGAACAACGGCGCCACAGCTGAAACTACTTCGGGTAGGGTCTCTGTAAACGCCACGGCGAAGAGGGCGGTGAAGGAGACCTGCTGAGCCGTTAGGAGGGCCTCGAAGGTCTCGTGTATGGCCTTGTAGTTCCTCTCCAAGGCTTTCTGCAGGTTCAAGGCGTCTGGGAGGGGGTAGGGGAAGAACTCGCCTTGTTCAGTTTTAAACAGAGGCGGAAGCTCTCCCTTGGGGGTGAAGAAGGCTATGGTCAACATAGTCACTGTGGGCACTAGGAAGAGCGCCACGGCGCCTATCAACGCCGGGAGCGTCCACTTGGGGTCTCCTCTCGGCAACATCACGAAGGCGGCTATGCCCACCAGCGCGATTATGCCTAAGTCGTACATCTCAATCGACTAGAGGCGTGGTGTGTCTAGCCGCCGAGGCGACTGCGTGCCTCGGCTCAACCCAGGCGCGGGGGTCGCGGTGGATCAATATCGACGGATCTAAACGCGGCCTACGAGCCATAGCCCCGCGTATGTTGACAACGCCAGACAGCATGTAGCCAGCTTCGCCGCCTTCAGCGCCGACGCGCACGAACATACACAACGCCGAGTAGACACTCTCTAAAAAATACAACTAGTTATAACAAATTGAAGCAAGACGTACTCCCCCAAAATTTCCTCGAAACACAATATAGATAATGTATTACATGAGACTTGGTGGTTTTTATGAAGTGTCTCTCCGAGTGGGGCCGCGGCGTAGATGCAGAGTCGCCGCCCTAGCGCTAAAACGAAGGCCGGCGGAGAGAATACGCCCACAAGCCGTCGGGAAAAGAGAGAAAGCGTCTCCGTGAGCGGAGGAGTGCGTTTGAGACGGGGACTGTTGCTGGTACGCAGTTTGGCGTATACACCGTGCATGTCGCCAGCAACAGGACTCAAGAGGACTTGGGGCCCACCGCCTCGGGCAAGGTCCAGCCGCGGGAGCCGTCGCTAATAGTGGTAGTAGTACAGCTTCAGCAGGGCCATCCTGCACCCCTCGCCGTTTAAGTCGCCGCAGTTCTCGTAGACGGCGCGGAAAAGCCGCCGGACTAGGGGTTTCTTAAACCACGCGGAGCCCCACAGGCCGTGCAACCTAACCGCGTCGGACCTGCCCTCCACAGCCGCCAGCAACATGAAGGCAAGCCGTGTGTGAGAGTATTCAGGTGCCAGGACTTCCACTAGAGTCCTCCCATCCGCCTTACCCAGCAACGGACGCGCCTCAGGCGCTACTTCCTCTATAACTGACCTCAAAATCTCGGCGGCTACTCGATCGCCTGCGGCGGTTGCCACGATGATATCGCAGCGTTTGGCCTCAGATGGTTGGGCGTTGAATAATTTGCCACATTCTTTATGGGCTTCGTCTCTCTGCAGGCGGCCGGCCAGCATCAATAAAGCCGGCCGAAACTCCGGTAAAAACAGCGACTTAAACACATCCACAACTTCCTCCTGTCTCGCCCCCTCCCCCACGCCGAGAACCCTAAGCATAAGCCGAGTATTCACAGAGACCTCCGGACGGTAGTTCAGCAACCACCGCCGCTCTTTCAATAACTTCACCGCCTCTTCTTTGTTGTCAGAGGCCGCCAGGTAAACTAAATACTCGCCGAGTGTGAAGGCCGCCGTCGCTAAATAAACGGCGGTTGGTTCAAGGTGTTTCTCCGCCTCCCTCCACAGGTCCCAGAAGCCTTCAGCTCTCGCGGGAAGCTCCTTCAAATTCTTTGCGGCGAGGACGCGGGCCCTAAGAGCCCAACCACGGTCGATGAGGTAGTTTTCCCAATGCTTCAGCTTTCTGTTTATCTCCGCCGCTTTTTCGAACTCTTCTGCGGCTTCTTCCAGCTTCTTCTCGTCTAACTCGCCTTTCTCGTCAATGGCGTGGTCTAGCTTGTAGAGGGCCAGCACATGCGTGAGCCAATTCCTCACATTCTCGATCACAAACCTGGCGTCGCCTGTAGGGCTGTGGATTGTTACCCACTCGGCGAAGTCTGTGTCGTTTTCCATAATTTTTCTCAACTCGTCTAGATGGGTCACCGCACCGTCTAACACGCCCTTTACGGCCTCGGCCTCCTCTATGAGGTCGCCTAAGCCGCAGTACCTCTGCACGACTTGCGCCAGCTCGTCGCTGTATAGCGCCGTGGCCAGCACATAAGCCCTAGCTACGGCATCGAACAAGCGTTGTGTCGAGAGGCCGACACCCGGCGCCGTTGCGGCGCCACGCTTTCTAACTTCGTCGTACAGCCTGCACATATTTGCCGCACCCTTCCACCTGCTCTTAATGTGTTCTGGATATCTTCTCACCAGGTCTGAGTAGGCGCGGACAGCCTCCACCAGAGGCCAGATGCGCTCCGTCTCAAGGAGGCGGTCTTCGAGTTGTTGCAAGGCGAGGTAGATATACAATGTGGTTCCTTGATCCAGCAGAGTCAGCTCTGAGGCGACGGCCAGCAGAGAGACGTATCTATGCGGCGCCTTCTCGACCAGAGGACGCAACGCCGCCAAAATCGTCAACACAGTCTCCGGACGGGCAACCCCCTGCACCGCGAAAGGCGCCGTGTAGAGCAGCAGGTCGGCCATCTCCCCATCCACCTCAGCCCCGGCGGCCAACACCGCCAGACCCAGGGCATATAATGTCTCAGATAGCCACCAGAAGTCTCTCTTTCTCCGCCTCGCCAACAGCCCCTCCGCCGATTTCCTCGCGGCTCTTATGATGTCAGCTTCTGCGTAAGGGGCGAGTATGTTTAATTCTCTTGTGGACATCAGTTGTGCTACGTATGTTGAAAGCGGCGGTATCTCGCCGTCTATCGTCAAGTACGCATCCACGGCGCAGGGCTTCAAGGCATCTCCCAGAGCCTCTGCGATGTCCTCCGGCAACTGCTCCCTCCTAGGCAATACGTGATATCCAGCCAGTGCGTGGCCAACGATTAGGGCCACCCTCTTCCAGCAATGCCTGACCTCGCCGCTCTTGAAAATAGCGGCGAGTCTCCCGCCGACAAAGGCCAGTAAAGAGTTCTCCATTCCCCTGTCGTCTTCGGGGACATCAAGCTCGGCGAGTATCTTGCCGCCTTCTTTAAGTACTTCGTCGCGGGCCCGGTCAAGCGCCTTGATTAAGTCGCTTAAGGCCTTTTTGTAGAGCTCTCTAGCCTTCTCGCCGTTTAGACCGGCTAGGTCTCTCAACACCTCCTCCACGAGGTCTTCGTGCTTTTGGGTTAGCCATTTGGCTATAGGCTCCAGCGCGTCTTCTTTCAAGGACTCCAGGCTGGCGCTTTTCAGCTTCTCCGGCTTTAAGAAACGCCAGACTCCGTAGTTTACCGCCTTTGTGATGTACGTCATGCCCTCCGGCACCGGGCCGAAGTAGGCGTGGAGGAGGAGCGGTACAGCGGCCTTCCTAGCCAAGTCGCCACTGCTACGAAGCAACACCCGCCAGATGTAGTGAGCAAGGAAGAGCTTTGGCTCCTTCTTCGTCTCCTCCACAGCACTCTCCACGTTTTTTACCTTACACCCATTGCTCCTCAGCCAGAGGCCGGCGTATTTGGCCACCAGCGTGTATCCGCCGTTGAACTGCGCTATCTCCTCCGCCAGCTTGCTGTAGTCGCCCTCGCAACCGGAATACTGCCTTACGACTTCGTGGAGGAACTCCACGTCGACACGCTCATAAAGCTCAGACACAAGCTAAAAATACGCATCAACATAAATATTTAGATGACTTGAAGCCGGCATAACATTAGAAAACAAAAGTCTAGCAGTACAGCTTAGGGGGCGAACACGCGCTCCCGCTGTCGAGTTGCTACATCTCGCAGAAGCCGGCTGGCGGCGTCTCGAAAGCCGCGAGCCCTGGCGGGGGTGGGAGGAGACGCGCACGTCGTCAACCGGCTGTCAACGGTTTTATAAGGCCGCGCCGGAGGTTGTATGTTCCGGCTGGAGTTCGGGCTCCGCCTCTGCGGGCCGCTGGTCAAGTGCTTGGCCGAGATAGGCGCTGAGACCCTCAGCGCCGCCACAAGCTTCGTCGACGCGGAGGCCCTGGAGGAGCTCGCCAAGACTGCGGAGGCCGTGAGGGTCGTCGTGGGAGACTACGCGGTCCCCCGCGAGGTGTACGAGAAGTGGCGCGACGCCGTGCCCAGGCCGCGTGGGCAACCTCTACATAGGCGTGAAGCTCTTCGGCGCAGAGGCAGACGGTGTCTATAGCTTCTCCTCACCTAGGAGAGTCTTACAGCGCTCCGGGATGGGCAGTCGGCAAGGGCCGACCTTCGCATCCTCCTTGCTTCACAAACACCCTCCTTGTATAATGAGTATTGAAAGTTGCTCATAGCTAAGGTGTAGTGTAATACATACTCAACATGTGGCTGAGGAGGTGGAGGCCGAGATTAAGCAGAGAGCTGGCTGAGGCTAGACGCAACAGCGAGGAGCTGGCCGCGGTTACAACCTGACGAAGATAAGTGGTTTAGGATTACGACGGCTGTCTACGCCCAAGTCAAGAGGCTATTCGCAGAAGTCGTCGAGCGACTCTTCGGCCTTAGGCTTGAAGTTGTCGAAGCGCCTCTGCTGAAGATCGAGGCGGCCGTGGACCAAGAGGGAAAGGTGGCCGCCGTTAGGTGCAGAGCCGCCCTAGACCTAGGCGTAGAGGCTGTCTTTGAAGGCACGGCGCCGGGCTACAGGCTTGAAAAGACGGCCCAGGCAGACACAGGCAAGACGGCAGGCGCCGGCGGAGGAGAGGCGCGGCGGAGGCCTGGGCCCCGGCGGCGCGGCGCAGGGCGAAGCCCGCCGATCCGGCCGCGCCCTGCCCGTCCCCGCCGGCCTGCCCGTCGGCCGCGCGGGGGGCCTCTTTTTTCTGGGCTCTGGCGCTCAGCAGAGGGGCCACGTCCTCGTATTGGCAGAGGAAGTGGAACTCGGGCCAGCTGCAGAGGCCCGCCTCCCTTATGACGCCTATTTTGAACCAGCGGGGGTAGAACCTGAATATCTTCATGGCGTACTCCACCAGCTCGCCCACGGCCGACGCCGCGTCCGGAAACGCCTTCTTGAAGGTGACCGGGAGGCAGTTGTACGGCGTAGGCGGCACGGGCCCCACCACGTACCACCTGCCCCCGGCGCTTGCGGCGAGGTACACCACGGGCCTCCGGCTCTTGAGGCACGCCCTGTCGGCGTCCACGACCTTCTCCAGGTATTCCCTCCTCACGATGAACTCGTGGGGGGCTGGGGGAGGGCCCCACTCCTCCTCCCAGCCAGCCCCGCGGAGAGACGCCTTGACGTCATCAAGCGCAAGCTCCATATAGGCGGGGCCACAAAGCCTTAAAAATCTTGCTGAAAACTCCCTCTAAACATCTAGATTCAAGTTTACATATATGTCTAAATCCTCCGGATACAGACGCCGAGAATAAACGGCGGGAACCCCCCAAAGCCCGGATACAAATTCGCCGAAAACGGCGGGTCTGTATCCGGAGGGGCTTAAACTAAGTTTAGGAGCCGGCCCAGCTGGAGGTCTATCTGCGGCATCCTCCTGTTGCGTATCCAGTACACCCACGCCGCGACGGCCGTGCACCTCCTCCCCCGCCTTGCACAGCGGGCGTTCGCCAGCCCCACCAGGCCGAGCCGATCCGCCGCCTCGAAGGCGACCACGGGGAAGACGTCGCGGAAGTAGGCGTGGGGATACCTCCCGTCCCACCTCGAATACGCCGGGTAGAGGTCGGGGGCGTTTTTCTGCCAGTTCACCGCCACCTTATCCGTCCTCAGCGACCAGAGGGCGCAGGGGCCGAGGTAGATGTCCAGCGGGATGCGGGCGTCCGCCGGGGCCTCGGGGAAGCGGACCCCGGCCCCCATGGGCGTCTCGCCGGCGGCGCAGAGCCTCGCCCACTCCCCGCCGTACCTCCCCTCGACGGCGATCTGGGGGCTGCAGACGGCCGTGTGGAGAAGGGCGGGGTAGTGGAATATCTGCCGCGCCGCGTCCTCCACGTCCTTGGCGCCCAGGCGCCTGACTATCTCCCTGGCCAGGTCGCCGAGGAGGGCCTCCCAGTGCTCCGGGACGGGGTGGCCGGCTATGCATGGGCCGGCCCTCACGCCCCGCGCCCTCCTCGCATACCTCACGACGCCCCCCCCCCCGCACCCCCTTAAATACCTTGCACCGGAGGGAAAAGGCGGGTTTTTAAAGGTGGGCCCGGGCTTCCCGTAAAATTCCTGTATTATCCCTGCATCCTCGATGGGGGCGCGGGTCAATATATAACTCCACGGGATAGATATATAGCCGCCCTCGCGGTCGGGCGGCGGCTCCGTCGGCGTCGGAGGCCCGCGACGGCGGAGGAGCCCGCCGAGCACATGCGTCCTACACGCCGTCCCCGGAAGGGGCCGCGGGGGCCTCCGGAGCGCCGGCGGGCCCGCCACCACGGGCGCCGCCCCCGCGCGCGCCCTGCGGCCTCTATAAAATTTGTAAAATCAAGATCTCCGGCGCCTTAAACCCCGTGGATTCGTGGGGATGACGTTTTTTGTTAGTCAAGAAATGCGCCGTATTAAACCGCATACTCCCGGCGATCTTTACCTCAATACATTATTATTGCTTATAATTATAGCGATTTTGCGAAAAACTTTTAAAGATGGGCCTTCCCGGGTGCATGGAGCTCCAGGAGTGGTACAAGCTGGAGTGGATGGCTAGGAGGGCGCTCGACGCCGCGGTGCCCACAGCCTGGATGGTTCTCGGCAAGGCGGCCTTCGCCTCGGTGCGGTACCCCCGCCAGGTCGAGCCCGGGGAGAGGTGGGCAAATAGGCCCTGGACGGCCGTGCCGTGGATATTCGGGAACGGCCTCTTCGGAGTGGAGGTGTCCTTCGGAGGGGAGAGGTTCACCGCCGTGGCCTGCCCCCAGCACGCCGAGGGGCTGGCGGGCGTCGAGGAGATGCACGTCCTCCTCAACACGGAGCCCGTCGTCGGGTTTATGCTCCACAGGGAGGCCGTCGATTGGCTTAGGGGATGGGCCCTCGCCCTTGTCGGCAACGGGGCCGTAAGAAAGAAGGCCGTCGAGAGGGCAAGGCGGACGGGGCTCTGCCGGGATTGAGAACCTTTTTCCTTACCTTTTCCCCTCCCTTTCCCCTTGCCGGCTAAACTTTTACGTCAAGCCGAAAAAACAGCGCCTTAAATCGCTTTCCCCTCGGGGGCTTTGCATAATTTATTAATGTTAAGATGCGGCGCCTTAAATCGCCTATCCCTCGGCGTACTTAATAACAATATATTAATATCGCTTATCATTATAGCGGTTTTGCGAAAAACTTTTAAAGGTGGGCTTTCTTGGGGGCATGGAGCGGGCGGGTTGCCCCTCGTGCGGAGGCCCCCTCGCCGTAGACTGGCAGAGGGGGGAGGTGGTGTGCACCCAATGCGGCCTGGTGGTCGATGGCGTAGTCGATACGGGGCCGGAGTGGCGCGCCTACGACGCGAGCCAGCTCGTGCGGATACGCGCGGCGCCCCTAAGGCTGGTGAACAAGACGGAGATCGGCGTGGAGATGGAGCACGGCCCCCGGTGGCTCGCGCTAGCGAGCTTCCACAGGGACACCCTGCACGGGAGGGAGATGAGGCTCGCGGCGATAGGGGCGGAGGTCAGCAGAGTCAGGGAGTGCGCAGGCGCGCCGCACCGCGTCGCCGAGGCGGCGATGGCGCTGGTGAGGAGGCATGTGCACGACCTGGAGGGCCTTTCGGCCGGGGCCGTCGCTGTGGCGGCCCTCTGGCTCGCGGCGAGGGATCTAGGCGAGCCCCGGCCGTTGAGCGACTTCCTCAAGTGCAGTAAGGCGGACAAATCCGCGGTCAAGAGGGCGGCCTGGAGGCTTAACGAGGCGGCCAGAGGCAGGAGGCCTCCCCTTGAGGACTACGTCAAGACCGTGGCCGCGAGGGCCAGACTGCCGGCTCCCGTGATAAGGAGGGCCCTTGAGATCCTGGCCGGAAACAGGAGGGCTACCGCGGGGAGGAGCCCCTGGGTCCTGGCCGCGGCGGCGCTTTGGCTGGCCACGTACAAGGAGTACGGGATGCTGATACGCCTGGCGGAGGCGGCCGGCGTGACCATCGTGGGCGTCAAGAGCGCCGCGAGGAGGATGAGGGTATGAGCTCGGGCATGGACGCGGGCGCGGTGAGGAGGCCTCCCGAGCAAGCAGACCCAGTCGAACAACTCCTGAGGGAGTGGCCGGAGCTGGGCGCCTTAGGCGTCGATTGGCTTAGGAGGTGGGCCCCCCGCGCGGAGAAGCAGATCGTGGGGATAGCCAAGGTTCTGCGGAGATATCCCTGGATGGCTGAGCTGGTAGGGCAGGGGCCGGTGAGCCTCGTGAACCCGTACTCCGTGGAGGCCTACGTCGCCAGGGACGGGTCGGAGGCGTGTATATCGTTATTCGGCTGGGCCTACTGCTCCGCGGATGGGAGCAACGTCAGGAGGCTTGAGCTGGAGTTCAAGGGCCTGGAGCCCCATGAAGGCGGGGTGAGGGAGATCTACAGGCCTAAGAGGCGGTCGGCATTCGCGAGGGCCAAGGAGTACGTGCGGATACTGTGAGGCGCGGGCGTCGGGAGGGCTGGGCGTACGAGGCCCCGCCGGGATGAAACCCCTCTTTTTCCCCTCCCCTCCCTTTCTCTCTGCCTCGACTAAACTTTTATGTCAAGTCGAAAAGACGGCGACTTAAATCGCCTACCTCTCGGCGATCTTTATCTTAATGTATTATTATCGCTTATCATTATAGCGGTTTTGCGAAAAACTTTTAAAGGTGGGCTTTCCCCAGGTCATGGCCGGGCGTCCGCGCCGCCGGGAGGGCGTGGGGCGGAAGACGAGGCGGTACCTCCCCGCCTTGCTTTGGCACCTCCAGAGGCGCGGAGGAGGCGGGAGGGGCGCCGTCGTGTCCGTGAGGACGCGCGACGTGTGCGGGGTGGACAGGCGGTGCGGGATGGCGGTGCGCGAGCTCATGATGAGGCTGGTTGAAAAAGGCCTCGCCAAGCGTTATAAGAGGGGGGTCTACCTGATCGAGAGGGAGGCGCTGGAGGAGGTGTTGACGGCCTTGAGGGAGTGGATATGACGACAGCGGCCAAAAAGATCAAAACCACGGCCTCTGTTTTTGAACTGCCTCAGAAACTCGGTATTCTACAATACGTGGAGTATGAGCCACCTCCGCGGGAGTGGTGT
>NZ_LCTF01000070.1 GCF_001663375.1 Caldivirga sp. MU80 | reverse complement strand
AGATTGTGTACTCAGTTATTGACTGAGCATAGACCAGGTACATACTCGTTAGTTCCTCGAGATAATTAGTCGATATTGGTGCACCACCATTTATTGCGTTGAGTACTGCAAGCCAATCACCCAAGGTTTCAATCCTAGCCTTAGCATATGCTAAGTTACTTATTGCGTCAGCAATATCGTTCGTTGTCAAGTCCTGGCTTGCTGCCGTTAATGACTGCTGCGCATCCTCAATCCTATCGTATATTCCAATTATTATGTCTATGTTTGCCGTGGTTACATTGTAGTGGGAAACGGCGTTACTGTAGTAGTTGAGTTCATTGTTTAATTGGTTAAGTAATCCGTATAGTTGGCTTGTGGTATAATTCTGCATCTCATCTTGGTAATAATTAATTAATCCTTGGAAACCGAGGCTTGCCGCTGTGTAGTACATGCCCTGGTTTGCATAATTGATTACCTGTTTTACGTATTTGGAAACGTTTGGGTCCGTGGAATTGATGGCCCCGCTCTTAATTAACCTGTCATATATTCTCATCCAGAGGAATTTCGTAATATTGACGTAGGCCGTATTCTTCAATTCTTCACTTGATATCGATGGTATTGTGAGGTTAACACCGGTGAAGTAGTAAATGGCTTGCCTAACGCTCATTATGGGTATAACATCCACACCAAGGCTTCTACCATAACTTACCAGGTTGATGACCTGCCCAGTACTCGTTTGGTACTCCTGCTGCCCATACGGTATCAACACAACCTCGTAACCCTCCTGGGCGGCAGCCTCTATTTTAGCTGGCAACCCTCCAACCGGCCCTATGGACCCATCTGGCAATATCATGCCGGTCATCACAACGTCGGGATTTAATGTGTGGTTTGTTATTAATGCCCACATGGCAACGGTCATGTAACCACTGGCTGATGGTCCGCCGATCTCGAGGGTTGTTGGTTCCACATTTATTAGGAAGTTGTACTTATTGAATGGTTGGTTCGCCAAGTATGTGGCGACCAGGGCGGCTATTTGCGATGATGAGATGAACGTGCCACTTTCGGCGGTTGGTAATGGGCTTGAGGCAACGTACACATAGCCCGAGCCTGGTGTCATTGCTGTTACTGTTATGTTTATGACAGTGCCTGTGTTGTTTGAGGATACTGCGAGCGCGTGTATTGTTGTTGATCTCGTGTAAACAATAACCTGTTGCCACTCAGCGGCTAATGCCGCGGTTAACAATGCCACGGTTAGGGATAGGGTTAATATTACGATTATTCCAGCCCACCTTCTCATACGACATGATCAAGGACCCCGTATTAATAAAGCTTACACACTTCCTTAGCGTATTTAATTCCGTGGCTTTAGTGATTTTTGAGTTCATGTAAGTAGGGATATCAATACCGCCTTTGATGTATGAAGCCTATTCTCCGCCTGATCCCAC
>NZ_LCTF01000069.1 GCF_001663375.1 Caldivirga sp. MU80 | reverse complement strand
AGGACACGTCATCAACGGCCTTAAGCGTCATCTTCCTCCCTGCTAAGTTTACGGTGAAGTACTTTGATAAATGCTCAACCTTAAGTATGGCGTCACTTACCATAGAGGAAGCACCTCACCACATGGTTCTCATTAACCTTGATGTAACTGGGCTTATTGATGCGGCATACCTCAGTGGCGTAGTCGCACCTATCAGCGAAGACATAACCCCTTATCTCACTCCTTAAGTCAGGTACAAAGCCCCTTATCGCACTTAACCTATTAGTGGGTTTCGGTCTTCTTAATCGTTTGTGGCGCTTATTTTCATTTGATGTTCCCTAGTTAGGTTTAAAATCTAATCCCAACGCCCTTTATCAGTGACCCTGGGTTTCCGAGATCCAGGGCTGGGAACCCCGGTGACGGGTGGGGAGCCACTGCGGTGAGGGGGCCCAGGGGGACCATCGAGAAGGAGACGGCGGGTTATGTTTTCCCGCCGTCTCCAGAGAGACGGTAGTAGGGAATTCCTACTAGGCTTAGTGACGAGATACGTGTGGAGTAGGGGTGCCGTAAGGCATGCGTTAAGTATCCTTAAGAGCAACTTAAGGAGCATTAATGTGGATGTGGATAAGGAGTTGATAAGCATAGTAATGAACAGCGTTAAGCACCTTATGCTGAACTTTAACCTACAAGGTTCATTACTAATGCTTAAACAACTGGCAACGTGATTCACCTTTTAAAATTAAAGGCCCATTACTAATAGTGAACTAATGCGGCTATATAGTTAGATTCATGGCGTATTTATAATGATGCTTATAAGCATCTTTAAACTAAGCCACTAATGTCAAGCATTATTCAGGATATTTCAGAGATGGGGGCATCGCTTAGGACATTGATGAATATGGTTAATGATGTTGTATCTCTAGGTTCAATGTATAGGGTGGGTAGGGTGTTTCTAGTTGGTGCTGGTTCATCATACTACGTCTCCATGTATGCCGTAACCCATGCATTACGTAGTAAGGGTAGGTGCATTCTTGCCGTTCCCTCATCAGAATTCATATACTACCACTCAGGCTTGGTGAATTCCTCAAGTCTCGTGGTGGCTATATCTAGGTCTGGGGAGACTGCGGAGACCCTTGAGGCGCTTAGGGTTGCTAAGGGTAATGGGGCTGGGACAGTTATGCTGAGTATAAGTGAGGGTAGGGGCTTAGACTTCATTGACCATTACGTTAGGGTTGATGTTGGGCAGGAGAGGAGTGTGGTAATGACCAAGAGCTTCGTTGCCTTATCAGCCGCAGCCGCTGTGCTCATTGACGCCATAGTGGGTAATAACGTTGACCATGGTAGGGTCCTTAGCGCCCTCTCCAGCTGCATTGACGGAATGCTTAACGATAAGGGGATGCTAATGACACTGAGCAAAGTGGCCGGTGAGTGGGCTAGTGGTGGGATTGGTAGGTTCATATTCCTTGGCCATGGCTCATCGTA
>NZ_LCTF01000068.1 GCF_001663375.1 Caldivirga sp. MU80 | reverse complement strand
CAAGCTGGTTAAGCGGATTCGCACGTTGGCGAAGAGAAGGGTTATCCCTTCAATTCTCTTTTGAGATCTTCCTACACCTGGTTCATAGCAGGGTTAACAGCATCAGCAATACCCCTTCAATTCTCTTTTGAGATCTTCCGACATTACGTATGCTAATGCGGTTGCGGTTAATGAGAAGGCCTTCAATTCTCTTTTGAGATCTTCAATTCACCTGTATCTCTGAGGTAAACTAGGTCAACGCTTTCAGGGCCTTCAATTCTCTTTTGAGATCTTCTGGTTCCTCTGCTTTTTTTTAGGTTTTTTAAGTTTTGTGGTTTATTTTAAACGGTGACCATTGGAACAGGGCTCCAGAGCTCATTCTATGGTTCATTCCTGTTCCAATGGTTTTGATGAGGAAATTGAATGGTTGTTCCAATTGAAAGGCAATGAAGGAATTGAAACAATGTTCCAATGATCCTAAGTCCAACGTAAAATGTAAGGATTGCATGAAACATGCAAAACAATGATAGGATAAATGAATCTAGAACCCCATGAAGTGAATGGATAAGAATGCATGAAACATGCAATTTAAACAGTTAAAATGCATGTGCCTTACTTAACTGCCCTTAGCCACACTTACGTGTAGTAGATTGTGAATGTATGCTTTAGCTTACATTGTCTTAACTCCTCGTGTTTAAGTGGTCAATGATGCCTAACCAAGATACTGAACTTTAATAGTAGCAGTGCCCTACTCTTAGTGTGTTACAATTAACTTAAGTGTGCTTTAGCTTACCATCCATGCAAAATTGCGTAGCCTATAGAGTTCTAGTCTTCTTTTTACTAAGGACTCTACTTGTGGTTTTCTTAACCTTAGCCTTGATTCCATTCCATTGAGGAGAATTAGGCATTGTTTTCATTAGCCTGGGTCAGTGCTTATACTTGGATTCTCCTGTATTGACCTTACCATCCCTGAACTTGAGTATTCATTCTCCATGGGTAAGTATGCCGCTTTAGCTCACTCAATAGCCTCTGGTCTTAGGAATGCATTAGGTGTTGTTCTTCTGAAGTTAAGTGTATCGCCTAGGAGATGATTTAATTCCTCCAGGTTAAGTGAATTAGTGAGGCAACATGCAGTATATTACATTTGAGGCTCTCGTTTGCCATCCTTAACCATGTTTATCAGGTCTATTGTTAAGTCCAGGTTCCTTGCTCCTTAGGTTTTCTCATCAATGAGACGGGTTATTCACCCTAACGGCTTCTAGTTTTGGCGTTACCTCGATATCTTCTGGTCTAATTATATTTCCGTAACAGGTTCTTCATTGAACCGTAACAGAGGCTGAGGTTGAGGGATGTGAAATGTGGAAAGTAATTGCAGTGGCGCCGGGGCCGGGATTTGAACCCGGGCCCCCTTGCGGGGATGGGCTTAGCAGGCCCATTAAGGTCCCCATGGGTTAACCCATGGGGATCGCCTTGAACCAGGCTCGGCCACCCCGGCTAACGTA
>NZ_LCTF01000067.1 GCF_001663375.1 Caldivirga sp. MU80 | reverse complement strand
GGGTATTGGCAAGCCCCAAGCATCGAAGGCGCTCCTAATGCTCAGTACCCTGCAGTCACCAGTCCCATACCTAGCCTCAAGAACCCTACGCTTAGCCTTACTCAAGTGAAGAACATGACGGCAGTAATCTGGGTGTAGCCTAGGCAAATGACCCCAAACCCACCTAGCCGTTATTGGGTAGGCTTCAATGAGGCTGTTGAACATTAGCCATGCGATTAGCCTAATCTCGTGAAAGGCCCCAAGCCCAGTCCTAAGAGGCATGAAGTTGAGGAAGAATTCACGACCATTCATGAGAACCCATATTCGGCTGGCAGTGGCATTGGGGAGAATGTACCTAGCATCCTCGGGCAGGGCAATACCCCTAACAGCATTGTACCCCTCACTGAGCCTATCCAGGAGTGGTGTTAGTGAATTAGCAATTGATGGTGGTAGGATGAACCTCGGTGGGTTCCTGGCATAATCAACATACCTCTGACTCTCCTGCCAATAACTAGCAATCCTATGCCTAACTAGCTCATGGGTAAGTGCCCTACTGCCTTCAATAAGCCATGATGCCCCAATGAACTCGAAGACATTATGGTGCCCATCCCTAAGCAATTGGGTTAGCCTCCGTTCAATGAGTTTGGGCTCGTTCCTAACCCTCTTTAGGGCATCCTCGAAGGTGTAACCCCTGTATATTACATCACTCATTGCGGTTATGAACCCTTCACTACCCCAGGTGAATAGGAGGGTTACGTTTGGCTTGATTATAGTGGGCATGGGTTTGGGGGTTGGGTTGGGCTGATTAGAATTGGCTAAGGGTCTTTTATTAAGTTCCCAGGCAGTAGCCAAGGTGCGTTGAATAATCCAGAGAGGATTATCATTGTGGGCAAACCTCCTATTGTACCGTATGCCACCAGGATAATCTTCAGTACCGTGTTCATTGGGTGTAGTAATGCATAGAAGGCTAGCCCGTAGAATGGTATGGTGTCTAGTAGTAATGCGCCAACGTCCCTTGGTGTTATTATGCGCCCATGGTCAAAGAGATCTGCAAGGAGGAAATCGCTCAGTATCCAAAATTCAAAATACTGTACTGCACCGATGAACATCATGTCCTTCACGATTGGCTGTTCTAGTACTGTGGCTGGGACAGTCATTGGGATGTACCACATCATGCCGCCTAGGATGACGACAACTGGGTTGAAGCCAATTACAATCACCCCAATGAACAAGGTGCTTAGGAATTCAGCCCAACCCATACCCTCCGAGGTACCCCCCGAGGTATTCCCTAAGGTGTCCTGGGTCATGAGTGTATCCTGATGCGGGGGTTTAATAAGCCTACTTTTAACCGTGGTTGGTTAGGGCTCGTTGAATGGTGCCTTGGGGAATTTAACCACGAATGGTACACCCTCAAAGTCAATAACCGCCATGTGTCCGAGCTCCTTGCTTAGTAAAGCCTCCACGTGGATGTAGGCTTCAATCCTGTCCTCGGAGAATTCGGTATTGAAGGCACTGCTCGCTAGAGC
>NZ_LCTF01000066.1 GCF_001663375.1 Caldivirga sp. MU80 | reverse complement strand
TAGGTGCATAGCTAACGGCTCCAACAGCTGGGGCAGGGTGCTTAGGTGCCTTGAGGATGAGGAGGGCTCCACAATATCCTCAAGCGTCCTACACAACATAATCACCAACCTGGAGAAGCTAAGTATAGTTAAGGACTACGAATTCCTGGACCCAATCTACAGGGAAGCGTCAAAAAGACTCAAAGGCTAGAGGAAATCGATGCTAAGCCCATTAGTGTTACTAAATGGGGACGCTTACGATTTCAGCGTTGTAATCATCAATGAGACACAGAACTTAAGGGAAATAGAGAAGCTAAGGCCAGCGCTTAAGGAGTAGGCGGTATCTGTACACAAGGGCAGTTTCGGTTTTCATAATTGTTTGTAGTCCCGTTGATGGCTAATACGGTGGAGTGTTTAATTTTTCGGTGGAGTGGTGGGGTGAACCTGATGAGCTTGGTGAGGGGAGTGGTGTGAGTCACTAGGCGACTAGCGGCAACCACTCCCGCAGCTGGGGGTGGCTCACGGAGAAGCCGCCGAGAAGGAGATGGTGGGACTTGAAATCAACGAACACGAAGGGCCATGAACCACCGCCTCCGGAGAGACGGTTACAGCACCTCACCGTTAGAACAAGAACCTCAATTGTCCTACTCATGAACCCAGCAATGGGCTCATGGGGTCTCTTAAACTTCATAACCAACTTCCCAAGGAAGTTCGACCCACCCTTCTTATCTTGCTTCGATTATATATTCAATAAAAATATAATAGTCATCCACTCACCATGGAGCGAGGAAGAAATCATGAAGATAACGAAGGTAACTAAAACCATGGTACATGTACGATTGTCGCAGATGCAGGTTGGAATTCAATGTAAATTTAAGTGCCAACGCGTGGCCATGGCCAATCAAGCTAAGCACTAGTGAGCTCAGGGGGTTAATCGAGGGCTTTAGTGATGAGAAGTTAGCGGAATTCATAGCAGGCGAAATCGATGGAGATGGGGCAGTGTGGTTTGGATATGAGGGTGTTTCTGTAGAGATTGCGGCTTGTAAAAATTGTCAGAAATCGTTTACCCTCGATGTGCTGAGGAGGGTGATTGCCGAGAGGTTCAACATCATCAGCCACATGTACTTAACAAAAACAGTTAACGTAATAAGGTTCTACGGTGAAAACGCCGTTAAGCTACTTAGGCTCGTTATGCCGTACCTACACCACCCGCTTAGGAGGTTAAGGGCCGAGGTGATCCTGGCGTATTACGAGGTAGGATAGACTACGAGGGGACCAAGAGACTCTACGACATGATGAAGTATAGGCTCGGAGAATTAGACGTCAAGAGGAATAACGGCTTAGAAACCCTCGCCCAAGCGACCCACAAACCCACACCCACGGGGGTAAAAACAATTACTAAATATGAACAAAGTTCTTGGTAGCCGGGCCCGGATTCGAACCGGGGTCAGTGGGTCCAAAGCCCACCATCCTTGGCCGCTAGACGACCCGGCTCAAAACATTAGGCAAACCAGAATTTAAAAACACTACCCAATGTGGGTATGG
>NZ_LCTF01000039.1 GCF_001663375.1 Caldivirga sp. MU80 | reverse complement strand
AATCAACACCCAATTCCCTACAGGACTCGTAAACACTCATTACGAGGGTTACTGCACCGTCAGCATACCTACGGTTTGGAATAATTCCATAGGCACTTTCCCTAAACGCATTCACCCAACCAACCTTGGCACCAGGCAGAACTTGCATTTGCTTCGCCACAGCCAACACCCTATGAGCAGCCACCCTAAACAACCAAGCTGTTGACAGCAACTCCCCAGCCACACCACCATCAACATTAAACGGCAACCTAATGGTTATGTAATCCACAAAGGAACCCAAGACCCGTAGTGGCGAGGAACCCCCAGCGACAGGGAGGGAGCCATTGCGGTGAGGGGGCCCGGGGAGACCGTCGAGAAGGAGACGGTGGGTCACGAAACCATCGGAAGTAAAAAATATAACCCACCGCCTCCGGAGAGACGGTAATGACTAAGGGTACGCCGTCATTCGGCAAGATGAATAGGGGTAAGACACACATAAGGTGCCCCAGGTGCGGTAGGCACTCGTACAACGTGGTTAAGGGCTACTGCGCGGCATGCGGCTACGGTAGGTCGCGCAGGATTAAACGTGGCTTGGCTAGGCTGCTCAGCAGACCTGTGGGTAACGTTAGGGGGTAGTGCGGCACTTAGTTAATCAACTCAAGCACCCTGGCCAACGGCTCCACCCCATCCTGCGTGACTATTACCGTATCCTCAAATTGAGCCACGAAGCCGCCGCCGGCCTCCATTAATACGCTGTAACCATACAGGACACCCCTACTGGTTAACTCGTTAACTATGCTCATTGTCCTATCGCCGAACTTGTCAACAAGCCACCTTGGGGTGAAGGGGAGTTGATTGAAGTTCCTGTATATGTACTCAAGGGCTGAACTTGCCTCGGCGCTAAGCTTCTTCGCATTAACCCTCTGGAGCATGTATATGGTGACCTCAGGTGAGTCGGTAACCATGCCCCTCCCGTTTGTGGCGAAGGGCTCTATGGCGTAGACCTCGCCGTCAAGCATCCTAACCCTACCCCCATCATCGTAGTTTGGGACTGACTTACCTGAGTGGAGCCTGTACCTGGTTATTAAGTGGCCTGTCAGGTTCCTGATGGGTTTAAAGCCGAAGCCGCTGATGGTCCTATCAACAACAGCCCCTATCCTACTCAACTCAACACCAGCCTTAGCCATGTTTAAGGCATTCCTAAGAGCCTCCCACGCAGCCCTGGTTAACATGGAGTGGGCGGCGTTGAAATGCACTGTAACTGCTGCATCAACTATGAAACCATCCACATGAGCCCCAATGTCAATTTTAACTATTGAATTGGGTGGTATAACGGACTCATCATTTATCTTAGCGGTGTAGTGGGCTGCAATGTTATTCACATCTATGTTGGCTGGGAAGGCTGGGAGGGCACCATTACCCCTAATCTCATCCTCAATTAACCTGCACAACTCAAGTATAGTCATCCCTGGGTGGACTTTATCTATCGCATGCTTAAGTGCCCTATGGACAACATCCCCGGCCTGCCTATACTTCCTAACAGCGTCCTCATCAATCACAACTCAACCATTAAGGCTATGCGGTTAATATACCTATCTCGGCTGCATTCCTCCACCTTCAAGGTCTCAATTGGCTCACCTGGGCACTGGAGGCCAATGCAATGTGCGCAACTTAACGCTGTTAGGTTTAAAACTTAGGTGGTTAATGACTCGGTGCGTGGATATAGGCATAATTAGGCCATATGAGGTTGAATTTAATCAACCCGATATAGAGGACCTTGAGCAGGCGGTGAGGGAGTTTGGGCATAGGGTTAAGAGGGTTTACGTCAACATGGCCAGCGTTAGGTTGAGCAGGGAGGGTGTAAGCGTTTATCAGGCTATCGGTAGGGGTGTTAGGGAACCGGTTAACATAGATGGCGGGATCCTAAGGCACCTAGGCTTAATTAGGGACTTTGAGCAACTGCTCCATAGGGTTTGGGTTGTTAGGGCCATTGAGGCCATGGGTGTTTACGTGGTTAACAGCGCCATGAACTGGCTGGTGGCCAGCGACAAGTTAGCGGCATTAATGATGCTGGCTAAGAGCGGTTTACCCGTTCCCGAGACTGAGTCCAGTGAAAACATGTTCATGGCCTACGATGCGGTTAAGAGGTTCGGCGAGGCCGTGGTCAAGGAGTTGAGGGGTTCAATGGGCTACGGGGTCTTTAAGGTTAATGACCCAGACGTAGCCATGAACATCTTCAGCTACCTACTCAACCTAAGCAAACCGATGTACGTGCAGAGGTTTCTGAATAAGAAGGGTAATGGTGACTATAGGGTGGTCGTGGTGGGTGGTCAAGTGATCGGCGCAATATTCAGGAGGGGGGTTGGGTGGAAGAGTAACGTTGCACAGGGCGCTAGGCCAGAGGCCGTTAAGCCAAGTGGCGAACTGATGGAGCTGGCCTTGAAGACCTGCGACATCCTTGGGCTTGGGTATGCTGGCGTCGACATAGCCGAAACGGACGAGGGCTACTTCATACTTGAGGTTAACCCATCCATGTCGTGGCAGGGCTTCAAGGAGGCCACGGGTATAAATCCGGCTAGGTATATTGTTAAGCACGTAATAGACCATATTAAGAGGTAACTAGTATTACGTGCCTTGTACACAAATTAAAAATAAATTGAAGAAGCAAAATTAAAAAATAAAAAATTTATTTATTTTAAAGTAAGGGATTCAGGCTTACTTCTTCTGTTGTTGCTGCCCACCCTCCTTCTTCTCCTCAGTCTTCTTCTTCTTGGCCACCTAAACCACCGGCTAACCCTAAATTAACGCAGCTGAGATTTAAAAGTAACCTTCGCTTTTCTTGGTGAGATTCATGTGGGCTCAAACTCTTTTAACCATAGATGCCCTCATTAGCTTAATTTACTATTTATGGTTAATTTAAGGTAAATTACATCCCAATTTATGGTGATTTCTCCATAGGAATATCAACCGGTACGTTGTGAAAAGGCGCTTAAAACCCACCCAAGCCCCCCTCACCATTTTACTAAGGCAAAGGTGCCTTAAACCATTACAACGCACTTAAGGTCTTGTCTTTTAGGGTTGGGGGTTTGTGGAGTGTGTTTTAATTGGGTGGAGTGGGGGTTGTGCATCTTCTGTTGGGATGCTGGGGATAGTGGTTATTAGGAGGCAGAGTAGTAGCACGCACAATGGGGGCATAGGCTACACAGCAACTTAAATGGCGCATTAAACGTAGTGAAGAAGGCAATAAGCAAAACACCAATTACAATCAAGAAACCAAAATGGCACCCATTGAAAAGGGGAGGCAACAACCAAAACCCAACAAAACCTCACCATTAAAGGCGAGGAGGGGGTCATAGCTTATAAAACGCCCATACGCCTGGCTGGTGATGGGTATTGTGGTTAAGTTAACTGGGAGGGTGTTTAACAGTGAGGAGTTGATTGAGAGGTATGTGGATGTGGTTGCCGGTGAATCAAATAGCAATAAAGTGGTTGTAGTTACTGGGGGTGGTGACGTGGCCAGGAGGTATATTGAAGCCACCAGGAGGTTGACTAGGAATGAGTCGGCAGCCGACATGATTGGGATTTGGGCCAGTAGGCTTAACGCCTGGCTAATGGTCTACGCCCTCCACTCAAGAGGCATCAACGTCCACCTTGGTGTACCTGAAACTCTAGGTGAACTGGGTAGGGCTTATTCAACGTCGAGGGTTGTGGTGATGGGTGGCCTCCAGCCTGGCCAATCCACAACAATGGTGTCTGTGCTGGCCGCCGAGTACCTGGGCATAGGCACAGTCGTCAACTGCTCGAATGTTGACGCACTTTACACCGATGACCCATTTAAAAACCCTAACGCCACTAGGATAAGTAGGGCTAGGATCAGTGATGTAGAGGCCATACTCCACAGGGAGGGTGTTAGGGCCTTCGCCGGAACCTACGAGCTAATTGATGAATGGGCACTGGGCATAATGAGGAGGAGCGGCATATCCATGGTGATTATTGACGGTAAAGACCCGAATAGGCTCGCTAAGTACCTTAAGAATGGTGAAGTTGAGGGCACCTTAATAACACCTTAATTTAGGCTTAGCAGCTTTAAAAAGTGCTCAGGAAAAGGTATTTTAAGCCTTGCATACACGATAGGGTGAGGTGACTAAGCCTGTCGTATGAGGAGGATCTAAGTGAGTTCGAGATTGAGCAGAAAAGGAGGAGCATAGGTAATGACCCTAGGCAGAAGTGGATAAACAGGATAGTGGCATCCATTCAACGCTACTATAAGAAGTGCCCGCATTACGACTTCAAGACAGGTACCTGCCTAATAATGGATAGCGATAACCCCAAGTGCCCGAGGGAGGGTAGGTACGAGGGATGCCCAATCCTAGAGGAGTTCCTAGGCAAGAAATACGACTACTATAAGTCTAAGGGAATAAACCCACCGTATGACTTTAGGGACTTGGCGCTGGCGTAGGGTGGGGACGTCAATACTTATTTCTAATGAATGAATGATAAGCCTTATTCTTTGGAATGTGGCCTTAAAAATAATATCCCCTTAAACTAAGGGGCGCTTTATTATTTTAAAATACCAAGACTTGGTAGCCGTTGTTTATGAATTTTGATAGGTCTTCGTGGTGTTCTTCATCTCCGATTAGCCTAATTTTTAAGGCCGTTAACTTATCCCTAATGTTGAGGTGGGGTGGTGATGCGCAGTAGCCGCAAACACCATAAATCACCCCCTCCCTCTGCGCCACCTCATACGCAGGCCTCAAACCCTTATACGGACTATCAGCTATCGGTACCCTAGACCCAAACCCATCAAAATAAACCACAACATCATAACCAGCCATCTTAAGTTGAACAGCGTAGTGAAGCGCATGCGCAGCCCTTATGGCCTCTGAAAGATCTTCCGGATTACTGAGTATGACAAAAGCGTACTTACCCATGGGTCATCATTCAACCTGAGTAGCCATTTAAGGCTTATTCTAATTTTATTCAGTATCGAACACGTGTTCCAGTATTCGTAACAACTGCACTTAGCTTATTAACTCATGAGGGGCCTTCGCCCCTATGGTTGAGGTGAGGATAATATACTGTAGACCGTGCGGGTTCCAGGATAGGGCGGTTAAACTGGCCAATGATGTGCTTAGGGAGCTTGGGGTACATGGGGTGTCTGTTAAGCTGGTGCCTGGGGATAAGGGCATATTTGACGTGTACGTTGACGATAAGCTCATATTCTCTAGGTACCAGGAGAAGAGGTTTCCTGAGCCGGGGGAAATCATTAATGGCGTTAAGAAGCTTTTAACCCCTACCCCATAGTTTGAAAAAGTTATGTTTTTTGAATTTGGAGTTTAAGTGTAGGTGGTATGCCGTTAATCCACCCTTTCATCTGTACGCTGCTGCTCGTTAGGCATCTTCCTAAGGTAGTCTAGGATTGAGTCTATCTGGGTGCCTGGCTCAACAAACACCAGTTGAACATCCATTGACGTGAAATACGAGTGGCTTAGTGGGCATGCCCCTGAGGCTATAACCACATTAACATCATTAAGCATGTTCCTGTGCAACCACTCGTACTTCTCAACGCCATGCATGGGTATGCCTAGGTCCGAAATGGCGTTATGCATGGCCTCCGGGTCATCGATGTCCGCGACATTACCCAGTGGGTTATCCCTAGTCTCCACGTAGTTTAAGTTACCAGTCCTCTCATCGTAATCGTATATTACATAACGTTTAGCGTGTGCGAAGTGGCCATCACTTATGGACTTACCGTCATTGGTGCATAGGGCTATCCTAATCATTAACCTAAGTAAGCATGCAGATTCTAATAAATAGCCCAGCGCTGTTAAGATTGGGAGAACACTCGCCAATGAGGCTAGTAAGCCCGGTTATTAACCATGGTTGACTCAACCCCCTTACTTAAATGAGCCACGAGAGCCCTAACCCTATTAACAGCCTCCTCAATACCCCTACTCATCGGCCTAACCTCCTCGTTCCAAACCTTAAAGACCCTCTGCGGTATACCCTTAGTTAGGCGTATTGACCTAATCATGGCGTTAACCTCAAGGGGCCTTACATCCCAGGGCAACCTAAGTTCCTCAGCATCCCTAACCTGAACATACCTATCCCTCCCAACCTCCAACGCCTGAAGGTGATGGGCCAATAAGTGGAGTAGCGTGGTTAAGTTGGCCCTATAATTGATTATTATGGTTGGGTTGTTGGCCACGTAGAGGCCCATTACCGTTGAGCATAAGCCTGTGTCAAACCTACCGCACTCGTTAACCTCATTAACCGTGGCGATAACCCTAGGCTTCTCAACATTCAAAGCCTCGGTGATAATCTCAACAACACCCTCAACGCTACTCTCCAGGTCCTCTAGGTTCCTCAATACACTTAGCCTAATCATAGAATCAATCTGACGACCTAACCCACCGTAATCCAGGTCCATACCAGTAATATTAAGTTCGAATTATTAAACCTAACCCGCACCCACATGCTTAGCAGTGGCTTCGGAGATTCTTCGTAATTTACGTTCCTGGGCACCATTAGGCAGTAGCCTAAGCCTAACCGTACGTACATTGTTGACTTGGGAGAAGAGGATTGCGTGCCTGGGTTAGTAATGAACACGTGAATAATCACCGCACCGGCTCATTCCTGAAAACCCAAAACACCAAACGGGGCACTAACCTAGACGTAAGGGAAAGCAAACAAGGGGGAATTAAATGTAACCAGAGACAAAAACACCAAACCAATAGACCAAAACTTCAAATCAACAAAAACAACACCACAAACAGCGAGACTTATCCCGTTATCAGCCCATGCGATTATCATCAATACTCAGTAACCGACCGCCACATCACACCTATAACATTACTTAAGGTTAAAATTATGCTTTTAAATTTTAATGCTAAGGAACAATACCCATAGTTCTCCGCAATTTAAACTCTTTAACCTCCGGCGTCTTTTCACTTTCACGATGCCAGTACTCATACTTCATTATTTCCTTTTACTTCATCTTAATGAAATAGTGCGTTAGAATCATTAGCTAAACAATAAGAAATAAAAGACAACAAATTGCAGGATTCTCCATGTGGATTGCTATCCTCTCCTCCAGGGAGGTGAAGAGGGGTAGGCCCTACAGGGTTCAGAGGATGGGGGAAGATATGGTATTTTGGAGGGATGGTGATGGGAAAATAATGGCGCTGAGGAACTATTGCCCGCATAGGCAAGCGCTGCTATCGCAGGGTAAGGTTGTTAATGGATTGATTCAATGCCCCTACCACGGTTTTGAGTTCGATGGAGCAGGTAATGTGGTGCATGTCCCAGCGATGGGGAGAAGCCAGAAGCCCCCTAGCTACCTCAAAGCCAAAAGCTATACATTATATGAGCAATACGGTATAGTGTGGATGTGGTATGGCCCAGGGCAACCAGAGGCACCGCCCAAGTTCTTCGATGACCTTAAGGATCTTGAGGCATACGCTGAGTACTGGGAAACTTGGAACATCTCCTTTCTAAGGGCTGTGGAAAACCAATTGATGGATTTCACCTACCCTTCGTACACTATAACACGATAGGAAGAGGCAACAGGACGCTGATAAATGGGGTTGCCTTAAAGCAGATTGATGATATCACATTCGTCTGGCATGCCGCCGCGGAAAGAGATGTAGGGCAGAAGCCCAAGGTGAGGCTAGACATTGATCCCCAAAAGGCCGGCACCTACATAGAGTTCATTTACCCCAACCTATGGCAAAACCATATCTCGGAAAACATGAGAGTCCTCGCATTCTTTGCCGTTTCTCAGTAGGTGGCGGTTCCTAGCCCTTCATGGGCTCCCCGCCATCTACCTCTCAACGGTCTCCCTGGGGCCGCTCACCGCAGTGGCTCCCCAACGGTCGCCCGCGGTTCCTTGCCTCTGCGGATCTCGGGACCCCAGGGTAACCAATTAAAGGTATTAAGGCTAGTTTTATAAATTTTATAAATCTAACCGGGGATTAACCATCAACGAAAAATAAACACCACGAATAATCATGAAAACCGAAATTGCCCCAGTGGACCCTCAAAGAATCACCATATACGTACGTTTCTACATAAAACCCACAGGTATAAAGTCCATTGACAAGTTACTTGCCAGGTTAGGTATGTACTTCAACATCTATATTCTCCATCAGGATCGGCGTGTGGTGGAAAGCCAAAACCCAGACATAATAGGTGATAAACTAATTGCCCCAGACATCCCCATAGCAATCTTTAGAAGAATGTTCCTCCAGGATAAAGAATTACAAAACAAACTCAAGGTAAAAATCGCGCTACATACCACATAACTGCAATGTGGGTTTAACTGGTAGAAAAAAGGTTAATTGCAAGGCTCAGTAACCACTTATCGAATAGCAAAGTACAGTATCGCCTACTTATCCTGACAACGGTCAAGTCTTGTTTGTGGTTTTCCTTGCCTTGGATGGGTTGGTGAATTTAAACGCAGTAAGGAATATTGCAAAAAGAGTCTGCTATAGAACACCAATACCAAGGAAAACACCAAGCTTCATCTTAACAATAAACGGCGTGAAACCAATAACTGCATTAGCTAGTTACTTAATGAAGACGCTTAGGGAGATTGAAGGATTAGGGTTAATGATGCTAGGTTAACCTTAAGGGAATAGCCTTAGCTATGCGGCTGGGTGAGCCCTTCAAATTCCCCTAAGTCAAGGTTAACGACCTTTATTATCTGCCTTGGCCTGCACCTACCAGCCAGGTACCTGAGAACCTTTAGGGCCCCATCGCCGGATGAGGCCTCGTAGAGCTCAATCCTGACATCCATGTTGTTTGCCACGACCTCGTTGGCGTTGAGGAGGTACTTGGTGTAGTTTACCTGGGGGCACAGTATGGCTATTTGAAAAACCCTACCAGGCCCCCTCCTAGCGTTTGATACCGCTGAGCCGAGGATCTTCTTAACAGAGTCCTCGCCATTACTGCACACGTCAATTATTACGTAATCGGCCACGCACTCCCTACTGGACTGTTGCATTAACAAGCCTCAAAAGGGGCCTTGTTTTAAGCGTTATTGCCTAGTGCCTTGGAGAGCAAGGCACCGGTCACATCGTCAATAGTCCTATATACCTTGCCACCTAGGCAGTAGAGGGATTGGGCTATTAACTTATCAGCGTGGTTGAGGACCTTTATTATATTGTCCACCTGAGGGTACTTATCAAGCATTGATGATGCTACCCTACCACACTCCCTAAGTTTAACCCTAACCCCATCCATAACTTGGGCCTCTGGTGTGTCAGCCACCACCCAACCCACGTCGCCGCTGTAGGATGAGCAAAGCTCGCTTATCCTAGTTTCAAGCAGAGTCTCCACGATCCTAACCTTACTGAGCCTCTCCTGGGTACCCTGGACTAGGTAGGCGTTCAACTGCATGGACAGCGCCATGACCATGGCGGCTATGTCGGAGACCCGGCTCATGCTCAGCCTTATGCCGTTAGCCAGGTTGACAAGCTCGTCTAGGCAACCCATCAGCATTATTGCCGGGGAGTCCTTCCTAAGCCTAGTAGTCTTGCCGAAGACCGGAATGGTGCTGTAGCCGCTATCACCAGGGCACGCTACCTCACCGTCAACCTCCCTGCAATCCGTGAATAGGGGGAGCCGCTTAGCTGGCCTTGGGTCGCCTCCGCAACTATCCACCTCAGGCACCTATGCTAAATGTGCGTAGGCTTTAATAAACTATTTCTTAAAAAAGATACTTAATAGTGGCTTAAACTTTAAGTCGCCTCCACCCATTGGTGTATAATGCCGAAGGCTTAACCATGGATAATCTGCATGAAGGTTTAAAGCTCAACGCTAAGGGGGCTGGTAGTGGTTGAGTGGGTTAAGGTTCTTGAGGATTTCATTAGGAGTGGTGTTAAGGCTAACCACAGGAGGATGGTTGTGCTGGTTGGGTCCAGTAACGAGACTGTTGCCAAATCCGCGGCCGAGGTGGTTAGGTTCTTCCTAGGCGTAACAAACATGGGCAACGGCATATACCTATACCAGCCTGAGTATGGCGATGCCAGGGAGAGGTTAAGGTTCTTCACCGATGGCATGAGTAATGTTAAGTTTAAGCCAACGCCATTCAAGGACACTAAGCTACTCCTAGGCCAAACCCTAGACTACGCAGTTATCGACCTATTCAACGACCTGAAGCCCAATGACGTGGGTAGGGTGGGTAGCGTGGTTAGGGGTGGGGGGATTTACGTAGTCATGATGCCGCCCATGGATAAGTGGCTCAGGGTAATAACGAAATTCCAAACTAAGCTAATAACACCACCACATAAGCCGGAGGAGGTTAGGCAGTACCTTAAGGTTAGGTTCTGGGATAGCCTCATGAAGAGCGAGGGGATAGCGATATACAACGTTGATGACTCCATCTTCATTAAACCACCCCAACCCGTCAACGCCTTTGAGCATGCCCAGGGTCAGGTTAAGTTACCTGACGTTAAGGGTAAGGCCATTGAGGTCTATAGGCTGGCCAAGACCCAGGACCAGGTTAACGTGATATCGATGATTGAGGGTATGATAAACGAAAGGGGTAAGGTTAACGCCGTGGTGATAGCAGACAGGGGTAGGGGTAAGTCGGCGGCTGTGGGGCTTGCCGCAGCCCTAATAGGGCATAGGTTAAGGAGGAGGCGTGGCGTGGCTAGGATAGTGGTTACGGCGGAGAGCCCCGACAACGTGGAGACACTCATGGAGTTCGCCAGGAGGGGCCTTGAGAGCCTTGACTACGATGTTGAGGTCTCTGAGTCTGGGGGTAGGGTTACTGGGTTATCGGCTAGGGGTATTTACATAGATTACTACAGGCCCTACCCACTCCTATCCCTCCAGAGGCCAATTGACATAGTCCTAGTCGATGAGGCGGCCATGATGCCCCTCCCCGTGTTATACGGCATACACGGCAGGTTCAATAGGGTTGTTTACTCAACCACGATACACGGCTATGAGGGTGCTGGCAGGGGCTTCAGCGTGAGGTTCCTCAAGTACCTTAAGAGTAGGAGGGGGGTTAAGGTCCTTGAGTACGAGATGGAGGAGCCTATAAGGTACGCGAGGGGTGACCCAATCGAGAGGTGGCTATTCAACGCCTTCCTCCTAGACGCCGAACCAGCCCACGTGGATGAGAACGACGTTAAACTGGTCAGTGAGGGAAGGGTTAAGTACGTTGTACCTAACATTGAGGAACTTTTCCTCAAGGATGAGGAGACCCTGAGACAGTTCTTCGGCATATACGTCCAGGCCCACTACAGGAATGAACCGGACGACCTGGGCATGATGATGGATGCACCCCACCACACGGTTAGGGCCCTTACCCTGGAGAACGGTAAGGTTGTGGTCTCCATTGAGCTGGCTGAGGAGGGTGGTTTAGATGAGGAGACGGTGAATAACATGGTGCTTGGCTTTAAGCCGCCAGGCAACATAATACCCGACAGGATGGTTAAGTACTGGAAGATGCCTGAATTCGCCAAGTTGAGGGGTTGGAGGATTGTTAGGATAGCAACACACCCAGAGCTGCAGGATAGGGGCCTGGGTTCAGTGGCTCTCAGGATGCTTGAGGATGAGGCAAGGGCCAGGGGGCTAGATTGGGTTGGGGTTGGCTTCGGCGTTAACCCTCAACTACTAAGGTTCTGGGTTAAGAATGGCTACTTACCAATACACATAAGCCCGGAAAGGAACCCGGTAAGTGGAGAATACAGCGTGCTAATGGTTAAACCCATAAGTGAGATGGCCAGGAAGGTTGTGAGCTATGCTAACAGGGAGTTCAGGATTAGGCTAGTTAACAGTCTGAGTGGGCCCTACGTTAACCTGGAGCCTGACGTAGCCCTAATGCTACTTATGGGCGAGGAACCCGTTGAGAGGGGTCATGAACCAGGTTTAACGGGTGGCCAATTCAATAGGCTTGTGGCCTATGCCTGGGGCCCAATGACGTATGAGAACACGGTTGATGCCTTGATGGAACTCTTCAAGGCGTACTTCATGGTGATCAGCAGGGGTGGTTCAAGGCTACCTGAGATTATTGAAAAAGGCATCATAGCCAAGGTCTTCCAGTCAAGGACCTGGAGTTCAGCGGCCAGGGAGCTGGGTGTTAAGCCAACGGTCCTGATGCTTGGGCTAAGGGCTATATCGAGAATACTGCTGGTCTACTTCTATGGAAGTGAGCTTAAGATACCCATATACATGATTCAGCCATCTAAGAGACAGAGGCAGGCCTACTAGACCCAGTCTCAGCAGCTTGCCTTAAACTCAAGGGTATTATATATGCCTTAACGGGCTTATTACCCATGATCTCTAGGACCACGACCAGTTCAGCATCCTTAAGCTCACTGGGTATTGACCTAAGGATCCTTTGGTATGAGTCCTTAGCTTCACGTATAATGTTAAGTAAGTCCCTGGGATCTAAGGCAACGTTAACCATGGATTCAACGTCAATCGCATTGATGAAGTCCCCCCTAGACACTGCCCCCTTAATGACCGACTCAGCCTCAGTTAGCCCCTTAACCATGCTCTCAACGAACCTGGTGAACTCCCCAACACTCCTGAAAACAATGTAATCAGTACTCACCAGAACTAGACCTCAGACGCAAATTTAAACATACCGAGAAAAACAGGGTTTGATTTCACCTAGTTTCAGCCCTGGAGTCAAGCCGTTTCAAGTCGTGGAACCGAGGTTCCGGAACATGATCCTTTAAATCCTGGCTAGGTAAGGTTAACTCATGAACCCAGTTAACGTAGCCATACTGGCCCTAGCCATAGGGCTTGCTGCGGTGTTGGGAGCCATACCAATACACCCACTGGCCACTGGAGTTACAAGCACCACTGCTACAGTTACTAATATAACAACTAACACTACCACAGCACTGTTCACTGCTGCCAATGCCTCAATGGCTCAGAACGCCACCTGTACTGCAGCTAGTGTTCACGTGGAGCTTAGCCTATTCTTCTACCAGAAGGTTGTGCAGGTAGCCAACCTCACGGGTGAGCTTAAGGTAGTTAATGAAACCTTAAACGAAGCACTTAACCTAACCAGGGAGGCTAATGAATCGTTAAGCAAGGGCCTATGCTTCACCGCGCTCAAGGAGGCCATTGAGGCTATTCACCTTGAGCAGAGGGCGTGGAGCACGGTGATTAGGAGTTACGCCAGGGAGAGGCACCTGAACGTGACCGAGCTCGCCAAGGCTGAGGCTGAGTTGAGGGTACTTAATAGGACTTTGGCAATTGCCCTCAGGATTGCTAATGAGACAGGTAACCAAACCCTGGTTAATGAGTTGAAGGGCTTAATCAACCAGGTTAAGCTGGCTGGGGAGTTAATTAAGGCTGGTAACTACACTGGCGCATTGAAGGTTCTTAGTAGTGTTAAGGAGTCTATTCACAACTTAGCTAAGCAGGTTCATGAGGAAGCTAAGAAGTGGGCTGAGGAGTATAAGGCACTCCATAGGCATGGTAAGGGTGGTGAACACTCCAAGCCAACCCATGGTAAGGGCCAGGGTGGAGGCAGTAATAGTGGTAATGGTGGTAGCGGTAAAGGTCACCATTAATTTAATAAATAATGCTGCATTGTTTATCAAAATTTAAAATCTCTTTCTTTTTATGTTTAATACTCCCTGTATACTATGAATTTAGCCAACTCCTCAAGCTTCCTGGTGTGCTCATTGCTTGGGATTTTACCTAACTCACTTAATGCCTTGTTCATGTACTCGTTAGCCATCTTAATGGCCTCATCCCTAGCCCTTGTTGATGATATAACCTCCACCGCCTCCTTAACATCCTCCTGGGTTGGCCTTGGCTTAGAGAGGATGCTGAGTAGCTTACCAGCGTTGCTGCTTTCAAGGAGTGAGAGTAGTATTACTATGTTACCCACCTTATGTTCCTTAATATCCTTACCGATCTCCTTACCGAACTTCCTCAGGTCGCCGAATATGTCCAGTACATCGTCTATTACCTGGAAGGCCACACCCACATTATACCCAAAGTTGCCTAACGCCTCCAGCTGCTCACCACTGCAGTTGCCTGAAAATCCCCCAAGCCACATGGATGTTTTGAAGAGCGCAGCCGTCTTAAGGGATATCATCTTCACGTAGAGTTCCCTTAGACCTGGCTTAATCTCCCTAACAAGCCTATTCTCAATGAAGTAGGGATCCCTCCTACCTGAATACTCCATCAATATGTCCAGCCTCTCCCCCTCGTCAATGGCCTTTATGGTATCTGCAACTACCTTAGCCACCACCCTCGGGTCCTTTGTTTCAAGTATAGCCTCCTCAATAGCCTCCCTGTACCATATGCCTACCAGTATCGCCGCGTAGTCACCGTACCTCTTCCTAACAGTGGGCATGTTCCTCCTTAAATCGGCCTCATCAATTATATCATCGTATATGAGCGAGTAGTTGTGTATCAACTCAACTATAGCTGCATAGGGTAAGGAGGAGTCGACGTTACCCCCACAGGCCAGGGAGGCCTCAATGACCATGAGTGGCCTAATCCTCTTACCACCTGTTGAGACTTGGTAAACCACAGCCTCCTTAAAGGATGGGTCAACCCCAATGGTAAGGTACCTCTCAAGGGCCCTATTAATCAACTCCCCGTACCTCTCATGAAGCTCACTTAATACGTCAACCACGGTTAAGCCGCCCAGTATTGCTTAAAAGCATTAACACCCCCAAGTCGTCTAATTATCAACTCATTGTCAACACCCCTAGGTGACTTGGCAAGCACAAGTTCACTAACCCTACGGGCCTCATCAATCAGCTGTGGGCCGTCTGTATCGGCATTAACGACGTTGAGCAGTATAGCCACCTTGAATGCTAAGTCTCTAATAGGCAGCATGGAGCCGTCGGAGCATAGGACATCGACATTAGGTAGCCTAGCTGGGTATTGAAGTATTCTGCATGCGAAATCCACGCAAACGTACTGGCTTGCTAAACCGGAGAGCAACCCAGCCCCAACACCCAAGCCACACCCAATGTCAATAACCCTAACACCCCTAACACTAACACCATCAACAATGCTTAGGTAACCCTCAACACTCTCCCTAAGGTAAAGCTCAAGGTAACCAACCCCCATCCTCTCGTAAAGCTCCCTAACCCTGACCTTATCAGTAAGGCCAGTGGACACCATGTAGAGACTGTTTGTTTGTTTTTAATTTAGTGGTAGGGTATTTAAAAGTAGGATAATTATCCTACTAATGAACTCAGTCCCTGCATGGGGAGTTGGGGAAAACTTTAAGTCATCTATCGGAACATATAAAACAATTGTCAACAGATACATAGCAATGGGAACAGTAGGTAATACGGTTGAAGCCGGCTGTTCACTGGTGGATAATTTAACTGAGCCCCTCTTATTATTGAGCTGGGAAGGGTTTATTAGGGTGTTACCGTAATATGGAACAGAAAGTGAAGGTAGTAAAAGAGGGAGCCATGACGATGGTCATTAAGAGAGGCGGCTTGAGGGAGGGGTTTAACCCGGATAAGCTACTCAACAGTCTAAGGCTTGCAGGCGCCCCAGACCCGGAGTACGTGCTCCAGGAGGTTATTGCCCAGGTTAAGGGTAAGGGGGAGGTTTACTCCAGTGAAATATCCGACATAGCCCAATTGGTGATGCTGAACCTGGTTAGCGAGGACTTTAGGTGGCATGACGCAGCTAGGAATTACCTACTCTTCAGCATCTATAAGCAGGTTTGGGGCAAGGACATGGTTAAGGCTATTAATGAAGGCTCAGTAAGCTTAACAGAGGCCTATAGGAGGGGTTTTGCTGATTGGTTCAACCAGGGGTTAAGACAGGGCCTGTGGAACCCCGAGGCGGTTAAGATATATGAGGGGCGCATTGGTGAATTAGCCTCATTAATAGACCCATCAAGGGACTTGATGTTGACCTACAATGGAGTTAGGACTCTGATGAGTCGCTATCTACTTAAGAGGCTCGATGGTTCATTCTTCGAGGCACCCCAGTACATGTGGTTGAGGATAGCCATGGGCGTAGCCTATAGCGAGGTTAAGTACGGCAATGACCCAATGGAGTGGGTTAGGAGGTTCTACGATATAACCAGCCAACTCAAGTTCCTACCAAACTCACCGACTATGTTCAACTCACTGACTAAGCTGGGTGAATTATCAGCATGCTTTGTGATACCGGTGGATGACTGTTTAAGCAAGGACAGCAATAGGGATGATCCAAACTGCTTCTTCGGAATAATGGATGCCGCCAAGCTGGCTGCATTACTCTTCCAGGCGGGTGCCGGGGTTGGTTACCAGTTTGGCCAATTAAGGCCTGAGGGGGATGTGGTTAAGTCAACCAGTGGCGTGGCCTCAGGCCCATTATCATTCATGAGGCTCTTCGACACAATAGTTGACGTGATTAAGCAGGGTGGTAAGAGGAGGGGTGCCCAAATGGGTATGCTCTTCTGGTGGCACCCGGACATAGATAAGTTCATCTCATCCAAGTCTGGTCAGCTTAAGGATGTTCAACTCCAGAACTTCAACATAAGCGTAACTATAGACGACTACTTCATGCAGAAGGTCCTTAACAACGAGGACGTCTACCTACTCAACCCAAGGGAATGCAGGTGCCTCTACGAGACCTGGGGTAGTGAATTCGTGAAGTGCTACGAGGACTGCGTTAACAGGGCTGAGAGGGGTGAGGTTAAGCTTTGGAGGAGGGTTAATGCAGGTGAGCTGTGGAGGAGGATTGTTGAGTCCGCCTGGGACAGTGGTGACCCAGGGCTTTGGAACAAGGACGTGGCCAACGCCAAGATTGAGTTCATAAACGACTCGATTTATGGCAAGTACAGGGTGATAAATGGAACAAACCCCTGCGGTGAGGTCGCCCTATACCCATTCGAATCCTGCAACCTGGGTAGTATCAACCTAACCAGGTACATTAAGGGTAATGAGGTGGATTGGGGTGAGTTAGCCAGTGACATATTCACGGCCGTCAGGTTCCTCGATGACGTGATAGACGCCAACCAGCACCCCCATGAGTACTTGGATAGGGCTAACAAGGCCAGTAGGAGGATCGGCCTAGGCGTAAATGGGTGGGCTGACGTGCTGGTTGCCTTGAACATACCCTACGACTCACCTAAGGCTGTTGCCTTGGCTGATGCATTAATGGGCTTCGTGACGAGGGTTGCGGTTAGGGCTAGTATAGAGTTGGCCAGGGAGAAGGGGCCATTCCCGCTTTGGCCATCCAGCAAGTGGAGGGGTGGTTTCCTACCCTGGAGGGCCCATGATGAGAGGATATCAAAGATGCTAGAGGTTAGGGGTGTTTCAAGCGATGTTGAGGAGTACGTGAATGTTCTTAAGTTCGGCTACGGCGAACTGGGTGACCTAGTCAAGGGTGTCGATGAACACCTGACTAAGTTAAAGGCCACTGATGATGAGTTGGCCAGGGATGCATCAACGGTAGGTATTAGAAATGGGGCCTTGATAAGCATAGCCCCCGAGGGTTCAAGGAGCCTAATAGCTGGGGTTAACTCAAGTATTGAGCCAATATTCGCCATAGCCTACGTGCGCAACCTAAGCATAGGTAGGCTCATTGAGTACAACTACACAGCCCTAAGGAAGCTCAAGGAGACCAATGCCCTTGATGAGGAGACGACGTCCAAGATCCTTGAGACTGGTATGATGCCCAGTAGCCACCCCATGCATAGGCTGCTTAAAACGGCCAATGAGGTACACTGGAGGTGGCACGTCTACATGCAGGCAACCTTCGCCAAGTGGAGCGACAGTGGGGTCAGTAAGACGATTAACATGCCCAGTAACGCAACCAGGGATGATGTGGACGGCGCCTATCGCCTAGCCTGGGCCCTGGGAGCCTTCGGTATAACGGTGTATAGGGATAAGAGTAAGTCGGTTCAAGTCATCTACACGGGTGTTGAGGGTGGTGTAGCTAAGCCTAAGGGCGAGACTAAGGCTATTAAGGTCACGGTTAAGGCCATTAACCTGAATAGGGATATTGAGGAGAATAAGCTTGAGGAGATTGGGGAGACTGATGACCCAGCCTGCAGGACGGGGGTCTGCGGTTAACGTTAAAGACACCACAATAGTTAATAGCACCACCACAGCTAATAAAAACCAATGATTAACCAAGCCGACGTTAAAAAGGCCGTTAAGGATTACGTTAAGTCGAAGGGTGTAATAGGCATAAGGTTCGTTAAGGTTACGTTGAATAGGGGGAGCGGCACCAGCGTACACATCTCCCTATACCTCGACAAGCCGATTGAGTTAACGTTTTTTAACGGACTTATCGATGAATTAAGCAAGAGGTATGGGTTGAGGAACTGGTTGATATACGCACCCCACGGTAGGTTAATTAGGCTAAGCGCCACATCAACATAACAATCATCCTAGCTACAACTCAGCCTATACGTAACCAGCTCAGTGTAGTTATCCCCCCACGCCCTTACTAACGACACCCTATCCACGGGGATTGCCCTAACCGGCAACGTGCTTAAATCAACGTAACTGAGTAGTGTAATTAAATACTGGGGGTCAACCTTAACCCTCACGTAGGCTACCGTCAAATGCGGCTTAAAATCACCCAGGTACCTATCAGCAATGTTAACTCCAGAATCCCTAAGCGCATTAATTATCAATGCCCTTAACCTGGCCAATAACCCGTGATCATTAATCTCAATAGCCAACACCCTAGGCTTAACTAGGCTAGGTAACAGTAAAGGTTGACCTAATTCAACCCTGAAGCACTGAAAGCCCTCAACAACACGCCTCAGCTTATCCCCAACACCACCACTGGGCTTCCTATCACCAATGTAAAGCAGGGTAATGTGATGGTTACCTTGCTTAACCGGGACCACGGGTAATCCGGCTAGTGCCTTAGTGAAGTTAAGTCCAGTAACCATAACACCGTAGAGATAGCCCATACCAAGCACCAGTGGGTCCAACTAAAATAAATTATAGTCAACCACCTGAGGGCATTAAGGTAATCATCACTAGCTTAGGCCTAAGAACCAGGTGCCTCATGCCCTTAAAATTCTCTATATCATCTCTATATCAAATGTATTAATTAGCATTTTATCATTATGACCATTATTGGCCCTTGCTGCGCATTACCCTTAACTCGGCTAAGATCGGTATTTCCCTAACCATGTCCTCAGTGACGTACTCCCAGTAAATGCCCAATGGCTTTGGGTTGACCCTACTAACTCGGATCACCCTAGTGGGTGTTACCACTATGTCCACAGGCAGGTCAAAGGGCTCCCTGGGTATTTCATCATTAACAAGCTGCAGTTCATGGACCGTGGTGACCACTGGCGTTTCCTCACCGACCTTACCAAGCATCCTCATTATACCCCACTCTATTTCCGCATAACCATGGCTCTTACCCAACCTGGCCCCAGTCCTTGGGTTGACGGCTACAGACCCGATTATGACCAGGTCGATTGTGGGTGAGTCCCAGGGCTTTATGGGGGTCCCAAACCTAAAGGCTCCACTTATTGTCGAGGCTTCCCTGTAATGACTCCTCAATATTTTATCTGGGTCGAGCATTAGGAAGCCCTCCTTAATCCTCGGCGTTGGCATTATGAGCAACTTGCCGGTCTCGAGAACTAGCTCCCTGCATCTCCTCTGTGGCGAATCAGGGTTAACCTTGACGACACGGGCCCTACGGAACTCGGGCAATGAGACAGCGAGCTCGCAGGCCCTTTCTGAGCCTATGAAATTCGGTATTCTCCCATAAGTGGGTCTTGGAAATGCTGCCACGCCCCTCTCCTCAAGGAGCCTCCAAACCCTATCCCTAATAGCCTGCTTAACATCCTTAACAACAGCCATTACGCTCAACGCTCATCATTGAATATTAAATTTACGCCCCATAAGAATTAATAGTCATCTAATAAAGACTTTAAACCAGGCCGGTGAGACTGGCTGTGTATGGCTAAATTCAGCAGGAGGGGCTCTAAAGCCATACCATTGTGGGTTAGGTTTGTTGATGTAGCCATCCTATCGGTTGCAGGGTACATAGAACTAACCCTCGCGCAATTTAACAACTGGATGCTATTTGGCGTTGCGGTGCTTATTGAGGCCGTTGTGCTTTACCTTTGGTTCTGGCTTAGGAGGAGGTTCGCAAGGAATCCATACTTCTATTCCTACCATTTCGAGTTCACCAATGATGGGGGTTAGAATCGTGAATAGGAATGGGGATTCCATGTTTATACCCAGGTATTTGGCGTTGAGTGAGGCGTGTTATGAGTACGATGAGGGTTCAGGATTCGTCACAATTGTTATTAGGCATGATGGCGAAGCCTACACCTTCAGGATACACCGGCAGCACTTCGATAGGGTTAGGGAGATGTTATCTAGGGCTTGGGGAGGGGATTTAAGGACTTGCTCGTAATTAACAGCTCAGTAGGGTGGACTTTGATGAATCCATGTAGTCAATGCTAAGAACATTACTGGGGCTAACGCCAAGGCCCTTGGTTATGGCTTTAAGAACCTTGAATGCATATGACTTTGACGCACCGAAGTCACCACCCTTAAAGGCAAATTCATTCGTATGGGTCACTATCTTAACCTCTGTGTAGCTTCCATTATCAATAACCACCGTAACCACGGTTATGAAGCCGAGGGTCCTAACAAAGAATTTGCCACCTATGAAGACCGCGACTCTAGGTGAAGTACCCAGTACCGTGAAGTAGACGTTGGATGCATGCTTGTAGTTACGTAGGGCATTAACCACATCATCAAAGCCCACTGGTAGTAGGACCTTTACCCCATGTGAAGATCCATGCATGGCTACCATGCTACATAGCGTCACTATTTTTAAACATTAAGTCGTGTACCTTTAGAGGTGCTTAAAGGAGGGTTATCATTCAACGCCACCGCAATACTGGCAATCCGCATACACGACTTAGCCCATGGCTATTATGGATGGTTAGTTAAGGGTTTATAAAATCACCCAGGTTATCTGCATGTGTTTAAGAAGGAGGTGGAGCACCTGGCTGAGCCCTATAGGGGGGTGGTGTCTAGGCTACTGGATGCTTTACTAAGCCTCTACGGCGATAACCTAGTCTCCCTCGTGGTTTACGGTAGTGTGGCTAGGGGTTGCGCCAGGAGGGATAGTGACCTCGACCTGCTCGTCGTCTTTGAGGACCTACCCAGGGGCATCTTCGAGAGGATTAAGATGTTTGAGAGAGCTGAGGACCTAATTCAGCCACTTCTCGATGGCTTAATGGATTCAGGCTACGCCATAGCCCTATCACCGGTAATTAAAACCAGGGCCGAGGCTGCCAGGTTCTCACCAATCTACCTAGACATGACCGAGGACGCTGTGGTAATTTACGATAAGGACGGCTTCTTCGAGGGTGTATTGACCAGGTTGATTAATAGGCTTAGGGAATTGGGTGCCAGGAGGGTTTGGGTTAACGATAAGTCCTGGTATTGGGTGCTTAAGGGTGATTATAAATTTGGTGAGGTGATTGAAATTGAATAACCTCGACATGGCTAGGTCATACCTGAGGCAAGCCATGGAGAGGGTTAGGCATGCTGAGGAAGCCTTAACCAATGGTAATTACCCGTACGTTGTTAGGCAATGCCAAGAGGCGGTTGAACTAACCTCAAGGCTGCATTAAGGATAGTGAGCATTGAACCACCGAAGTGGCATGACGTGGGGCCGGTGTTGAGGAGGGAGCAGGGTAAATTTCCGGCATGGTTTCGGGAACATATGGATGAATTAATATCCATATCGAGGAGTCTCAGGAAGGAGAGGGAATTGGCAATGTACGGTGATGAGGAGAGCGGCATACCACCTGAGGAGCTCTACACCAGGGTGGATGCTGAGTACGCATTAAATAGTGCAAAGATGGTTCTAAGCCTCGTCGAGAAATTACTGAAGGAAACTGGGTCATGAACCTAAGACCCAAGTTGGGAGGATTTCGACGAGTCCATATAATCAACATCAACAACATTTACAGGTCTAACGCCAAGTCTCTCAATAACAGCATTCAGTATCTCCCATGCATAGGACTTGGACGTGCCTAGGTCAGAAAGTGCAGGGTATGTGTGGGTTATTACCCTGAGCTCTGTGGTGCCCTCGCCCTCAATGACTACTATGAAGGCCGAAATCCCATTGAGCGACATGGGGGTAGAATCTCTCACCAACAGCAACCGCAACCCTAGGTCTCGTATTCAACACCGCGAAGTATATGCCTGATGCGTGTCTATCATTACGCAATACGTCAACCACAGCATCAAACCCGACAGGCAACAAAGCCCTTAATCCATGCGCAGGTACGGGCATTACTAAAGATGATGCATTAAAAGCATTACATAGGAAGAATCGGTGAATTTCAGTGGGTAGGTAATGTGTAGTCATGGGCGATTAGGTAAAGAAGCAAAGTTTCATAAACACAATCTTAAACAGTCTCGGTTCTCCGTAGTTGCTTTAGTATGGATTATTCGTACCTCTTGTCGTCATTAATGCACGCACTGATGTATTGTAAAAACTCTCGGTTGACTTTAGTCATCACAACTTTTAAATCGAGCCCGGCTTTGTAGTTGAAGTGATGCCTCTGTTCTTTTATTGACTTTTTCATATTGAGTTTTTACTGCATTACAATTATTTACCATTCGGTATCGCAATAGCGTTTAGTCTATTGGCTATTTGCATGTGCTCAGCATAAGCTTCATTAAGAATCCGCAGTCTGGGTTTATTCTCCAGTGGGTTATTAGGGTGAGCCATAGTTTTTCGTAATCCTCCTTCCTGAATGGTACGACTACGCATTTTCCTGCCTTGCCTATGTGGATGAGTAGAATGCCGATGTTGAGCCATTTATAAATGCATGCTTTGACCTCGTTCTTTTCATACTCAATGCCGTTGATTATTATCGAGTTCGTGGTTAACGCAACATCCTGTCTACTCAGCGCAATCCTACCCAAGTACCGTGGTAGGCGTAGTAATACGTATTCGAACCAGTCTCATACGTATATACAGACTTAATAGGTAAACCGCACCTCGGACAGAGCACCAACTTACCCATAACTTTTGCAAAACGAGGTGTTATCGTATTTATCGAATTCGGAATCGGTTTCCTAAATTTGTGAAAACCGTGAGGTCCTACAGATTAATGGCTAGTTCACGACCTCTTGATAATTTTTAAAATCCGTGGTTTTCATAAATTTAGGAAAAACTCGTGCTTACCAATATCATGGACTCTCTGTAACTTTTCCATTAGTTTGGGTTTGTTATTCCATGACCTCAGTTGCCCTTACCTCGATGTTTAATGCCTTGGCTAGTTCAAGGGCTCTTTTCCTGACTACTGGTCCTATGATTAGTAGCTTCGGCTTAACCTTATTTACTCTCTCGTAGAGTATTCCTTCCCTGGCTAGTTCGGCTACGTCACCTCTGTCAATGCTTGCCTTATACTCGATGAGTATGTGCTCGTTATCCCTAATTAGTACGTCCACATCGATGACTGATGGGTAGCCGAATACCACACCCTCGTTGTCGTAGTATGTCCAACGCCTGACCTCGTAGGCCTTGAGTAGGTCCTCGATTAGGTACTTAATGGCGTCCCTGAATACATCCTCGGTGTAAATGCCGTACCTATACCCAAGGGCTGTTATTGATGCTACCAACTTCTCATGACTCCTCTGCAGGGCTAATATGGCCTCTCCCTGCTTCGCCACCTGTTCCTGCAGCTTAACCATTTGCTCCTGTAGGGACTTTATTGCCTTGAGTATTTCATCAATGCCTAGTAGGCCCGTTACGGCTAGCCTAAACTCCTCATCCTCCTTAAGCAACCTGAGCACCTCCTTCCTTAGGTCCACGCCCATAGGTCCTCCCTATTATTATCTCTAGGCAGGATCACTTTTAAACACCTCTCTAAGACATATTCGCGTGGTTTCCTGGGAGTTGGTGTTTGGGGTGAGTGAACCCTGAGGGTGAGGTTGTTGCCCAGGCTGAGCACATACCCGTTCACCTGGGTTCATTCAGGGTTGGGGTTAGGAACCTCCTCAACTGGCTTGATAGGGAGGGGGTTGAGTTGAACCAGGGTGACGTGGTACTCCTCAACGACCCCTACATATCCGGGACTCACCTAAACGACGTAATGGTCATGGAGCCCGTTTACGCTGGTGACAGGTTGGTGGGTTACGTCGTCAATAAGGCCCACCACGTCGACGTAGGCGGACCAACACCAGGCAGCATAAACCCACTAACCAAGATTAAGGTATCCGTAATAAACGTAGCCGTACTAATAAGCGTGGGGTAAAGGTAGGGTATTGACCATTCAAGCCAATACTCGGGGCCTCTGGTGAGGAGTTGGAGGGGGTTACGCTTGATATGGAGGTTAGGTACGCATTGGATACGCTTAGGAAGTTTCACATAAACCTCCTACTACTTGACGGCGCGGTGATTGGTAGGCGTGATATCGATAAGGTGGATGTACCGGTCCTAGCACATGTTAAGGACGTTAGGATTAATAAGTACTCCCAATCCATCACCGAGCCTGGGTTCAGGGATTACATGAATAAGGCCCTACAGGTTATGGAAGAACCCCTAATAGCCCACGTAATCCTCGAGACCTATAGGTCCAGTAATAAAACTAGTAATAATGCATTGATTACAAAACCCTACGTGGTGGGTAAGGTCGGTGGTAGGGATGTTTATGGTTTCTACGTTCAATACATACCATCGTCACTACCAATATATGTGGAATACCTCGGTGACCCAAGCCTCAAAGGACCTCATCTCAGCACTGGCACCACTATCCACAATGCCGAGGCTGGACTATCCCGCACCATTGTATATAGTCGATAGGGTGGCCAGAGTTAATTCGGACTTTAGGGGCATGGTCAGGTTGATAATGGAGAAGTTGGGTGGTGACGTGTTAAGCGAGCTCAGGGGGATGTACCTAAGGATGAACCTTAATGATTACGTGAAGTCCAATTAAGGGTTTAATTATGTTATGTTTTGATTTATGATGGTGGAAGTAATGTGGCGTTCTTAGTGAACATATAACGCACAAATTCCGTAAAAACTGGTGGATTTCTCTGAAATATCTTTTGTGTTGTTAAACCGCACAGGGAATTTACGTTATAAATTATGGCAGCATTATACTGATAAGGCCATGTTAATTCATTAAGTGGTTCAATTGGACCGATCAACGTAGCTAGGTACTTGTTCATGTTTAACTTCTTCATTGCGCTTTCAATGCTATCCACATAATTCTTTCCCTTAATTAGTACGGGGCTTGTTGGTGATATGGCAAGGGGCATCCATGTAGTACTCCTTGAACCATTGACCAGTACATTAACTCTGATTAGTAATGCAGGAGATTCGAAGATGCATTTAATTATTGTTCCGTTGTTTATGTAAATGACCCAGGTGTAGTTCATAAACACGAGTTTAACATTACTATTATTCATCACGGAACTCACATTATACCAACCAATACTGCCAAGATAATTCTCGAGATACTCCCTAACAAAGTTGGGATTAATCTTAGAGCCGGCAATATAGGTTACTGTGAATTTGCTTGACATTGTGAAGTTATAGAATATAGTAATTACTTTAGTAATTACCATGGGCTTCTCCAGCGTGG
>NZ_LCTF01000038.1 GCF_001663375.1 Caldivirga sp. MU80 | reverse complement strand
AATCAACACCCAATTCCCTACAGGACTCGTAAACACTCATTACGAGGGTTACTGCACCGTCAGCATACCTACGGTTTGGAATAATTCCATAGGCACTTTCCCTAAACGCATTCACCCAACCAACCTTAGTACTAGGAAGGAATTGCATTTGCTTCGCCACAGCCAACACCCTATGAGCAGCCACCCTAAACAACCAAGCCGTTGACAGCAACTCCCCAGCCACACCACCATCAACATTAAACGGCAACCTAATTGTTAAGTAATCCACAAAGGAACCCAAGACCCGCAGAGGCAAGGAACCCCCGGCGACGGGTGGGGAGCCACTGCGGTGAGGGGGCCCAGGGAGACCGTCGAGAAGAAGGTGGTGGAGATTTCATGAACCACCGCCTCCAGAGAGACGGTGCTTCCAGCCTGCCAAATGATGCTTGATTTCATGCTGTGTAGTTTTTCATTTCACCTAACCCCGCTTGTTCACAAGCTCCTTAACCTTCTCAACAAGCCTCCTCACATCATGGGCAGCAACGTCATCACTTGGGTATGGGCTAAACACCCCCTCAGGGTCTGGTCCATTGTACTGGTAGTCGTGAAGGTCTAGTGCAATGTTTGTGTAGACATCAATATCACCGCCTATGATGCTTGCTATAGCCTTTAACTTAGAGGTGGGCATTATGGCCAGTATCCACATGATTGCCTCTACACGCCTACCACTACCCCTCAACCTCTTAACACCCGGAAAGACCTTCCTAAGATCATCCACCTTATCCACCGCGTACGCCGCCACCACAGCCTTCCATGCTTGAAACGCCTTCCCAGCAGCGTTCCTAATCAACCCCTCCTCAAGGAATTTCTCAGCTATCTCAGCCTCGTAGGAAGCTTCCCTAAGCCTCACAGCCCTATAATCCTCAAGGTTATACCACGGCTTTGGTAAAGCATCCACAACTCAAATCTAATCACTGGGGAATTAAATCTTACATTATTAAGGTAATTCCCTGCATCTAAATACATTCAACGTTAAATCTATGGAGATTATTAACCTGCAACCTACAAGGTGAAGATCCGGTAGTAACTTTAAAATACTTTACTTAGAGTTCATAAGTCGTAAGGGTTTTGAGGTGAAGAGGGTTAGCGACTGGTTAAGGCAAGCTGAAAGGGATTTGGAGGAGACCGAGTATGCTAAAAGAGGAGGTTACTACGAGCTGGCGTGCTTCTTATCTCAGCAGGCCGCGGAAAAGGCAGCTAAGGCCCTGCTCCAATACCTAGGCATAGAGAGGAGGAGCCACTCAGTACTTCACCTGCTCCAGGATGCTCCAGGCGAGGTGGTACAATGCGCCGCCTACCTGGATAAGCACTACATTCCGGCTAGGTATCCTGACGCTTATGTTGAGGGAGCCCCCTACGAGTATTACACTGAGAGGGATGCCGATGAGTGCTTAAACTGCGCCTTAAGGATACTCAATTGGGTTAAGGGGAGGGTTAAATGAGGTTGATAATCCTCTTCGGCTCCAGGGCTAGAGGTGACTTCACTGAGAGTAGTGATTTCGACGTTCTCATAGTTGGGGATGAGGTTCCAATAGACCCAAGGAAGGTTTCTGATGAGCTTTACATGTGGGTTGTGAGGATGTTCCGTGGGGCAGTTGACCCAATTTTCATGAACACTGAGGTATTCCTAAGGAAGCTGAAGGATGGTGTACCATTCATCCTGCAGGCGATAGAGGAGGGGGTTGTCATTTACAGGGAGGAGGGGTTCTGGAGGGAGGTGATGGGGATTTACTCAAGCGTTAGGCCACTGTACGAAAGGAGGGGTAAGGACTGGGTTAGGGTTAAATAGCCTCTACCAATCCCTAAAGTGGCTTGGCGGCTAGCGGAAATGCTTAATAGGCTTTTGCGTAGAGGGGATGAATCTAAATGGGATAGTTGGTAAGGGTTTCCTAAGGAGGATTGGGGGTGAGGGGCTCCTATTAGCGGCAGCCAACTCGCTAAGTGGCATAATTTGGGGAGCCAACTCAGTATTACTGTCAATCTACATGCTTAACATTGGTATGAGGCCAACACTCATAGGACTCGTCATCGGGCTCTTCTCGCTTATGAGTGCACTGGGTTCACTGGTTATAGGTTACGTGGCTGACCTAATGGATAGGGTTAGGTTATTCACAGTGCTTTCACTAATAGGTGGGTCACTGGTGCTGTTAATGGCCACAGGTGTACCATTCATAGTTTCCACAGCCTACCTACTCACAGCCCTGTTCAACAGATACGTTGTGCTCACCGCCATTGTAGGTGAGTACGCTAAGCGAAGGGGGGCCTCGGATGAGTTGTTCAGCCTCTCATCAACCTTTAATGTAGCCTTCAGCGTGGTTGGTTCCCTAATAGCCTCATTACCCAGTTACCTTGGGCGACTGGGCTATGGCATCGTCTTCACCATAGAGGCCTTATCCATATACTTAACGATACCCATGGTTCTGGCGGCTGTTAAGCGCATAGACAAGTCCATACTAAAGGCTGGTGTTGATAGATTAAGCCTAGGGGACTTGGGTAGGTTACGATCATCGTGGTTGCTGAAGAGGCTACTCCCAGAGGCCATAATAGGGCTTGGTGCTGGTGTTATAATACCGCTCTTCAGCCTTTGGTTCTACCTCAAGTTCCACATCAACATTGCTAACTTAAGCATAGTGTACGCTATATCAGATGCAACGCTGGCACTAGGCACGTTAACCGCACCTGCCGTATCAAGGTTCCTACGCAGCAGGGTCAAGGCTGTGGTTAGCCTGGAGGGCTTGGCCACGGCAATACTGGCTGTAATACCATCCATATACAACCTACCTGTACTATTAGCCCTATTCATAGCTAGGAACACACTGATGAATATGGCTAACCCACTATTAACGTCGCTAATCAACGAGTTGACGCCTAGAGAGGAGAGGGGTAGGGTCTTTGGTATATGGAACATGTTATCTTCAATACCTCGCACGGTGGGGCCAGAACTAGGAGGCTACTTAATCGACATCGGTTACCTAGATCTACCACTCTACATAACCTCAGCGCTCTACGCCACAGCTGTAACCCTATTCTACATACTACTTAAGGGTGTTGAGGGGACTAGGAAGATTGAAACCTAGTCAATCAACAAGTCGCAATGTCCATGGTTGTTTAAGTAAAATTACGCAGGTGCCAAGCGTTAAGCCTTAATTCCATGTAACACCCTTTACAGTTAATTGGAGCAGAGGCGTAGTTAGCCATACCAAGGAACCACCAGTGAAGCCAAGTGATCCAGCGATGAGAACTAATCCTGTGTTGCTTATCGGTAACAATTATGAGATCTCTACAATTACCGCTGGCCGGGGGGTGCGCATAAACTTAACGTACCCTGCATTAAATATGAGTAGCTCAGGTAGTTTGAGGTTGAGTGGTATCCGCCGTGCTTGCGATAGCCGGTGGCCCTGCACGTATGTCTAGGCCCAGCTTCCTTTTAACCAAATCCTCAAGCTTTGTCTTAATTAAGCCATTATCAACATTGGATACGAAGGATAGGGCTGCTGAAACCTCCTCGGTGTACAGCTTCAGTATTGCGTATTTCGTCAAGAGTTCCTGCTCCTTCTCCTTCCTGGCTAGGTAAACCTTAAGCTTCCTGGCAGCCTCCCTCACGGCCAACCTAACCTCCTTCTCAACCTCAGGTACGTCGGCGATGGCCTCCTTACCCGCTGAGGCGTAGGGTACCTTGGTTGAGCACACGTGTACAACCACGGCTATGGGCGCTGGGAACTTAACCTTATACTGGCTCCAATCAACCTCATCAATCACATGCCTAATCACGTCACTACCCTCATCCTGCAGTAAAGGCACCTTATTGGCATACCTGTACAGCAGTGGCCTATCCATAGGCATCAATGAGCCACCCCAGGCAATGGCTGCCTCAACTATGAATGGGTGCCCTGAGTATGATGCAGGCTTCCTGGTGGTTACGAAGACGGCCTCAGGCTTAAGCACGTTGAGTATTCCACTTGCCAGTATCTTTTCCCCGATTGGTGATAACCAATCAGCCCTAGGTCTCCTCCAACCAGTGAACTGCCTCATCTTCTCGGCCAGCATCCTCAACTCAGCCTCACTGAGTCTCTTAACGTGCTTACTAGCCCTAATGCCAACAGTCTTCAGAAACTCCTTAACGGTCTCGTCACCCACACCGTCGAAGTTCTCCTTGAGGAAGTCGACTAAGGGTATGTCACTGTTCCTACTTATTAAGTGCCTCAAGGTCTCTAGGTCTATGCTGCTTGGGTGTGGTAGGCCTTCCACCGGTGGCTTGGGCAGTAGTGTAGTTGTTCTGTTAAACCTAAGCACCTCGCCGCTTGGCTCAATGAGTATTATGTCGGCGTATGGGGTTATCATGGCCGTCCTAATTAGGTACTCCTCCACCCTACTCTTAGCGTACTGCCAATTACCCTCCAGGGTTACCTTAACAGCCGTGCCGTGCCACCCATACTTATTCTCAACCCTGGTGTGGCTGTGTATAACTGGCCTATTCCTAACGGTGTCTATGCTAATTTCGTAGGTGTACACGTACTGTGAACCCCTTATGGAGCTCGTTACCTTAACGGGCATACCTGTGGTGGATTGGGCGTAGAGGACGACCATCTTAGCCCCAAGCCCGAAGATACCCCTGTGCTGCTTTATCCTGTACTTCGAACTGTAGAATATTTGACCAAAGACGTTTGGTATCTCCTCCTCAGGTATGCCGAGCCCATTGTCCTCAACATAAATTGAGTAGATGTCCTTATCCTCATCAACATACCTAATCGCAACCTTAACGGTGGGGAGAATGCCGTGGTTCTCAGTGGCATCTAGGGCATTCTCAACAAGTTCCCTAACTGTCTGGTACATCGCCCTGCTTGGGCTTGAGAATCCGGCAATCTCCTTATTACGCCTAAACCACTCAGCCGGTGTAAGTGACTCAAAGGCAACATCAGACATATACATAAGCCACATGCATGAAGCACTTTTAAGCCTTTCTACGCCCAGCAATGTAATACACAATTCAATTACTTAATAATGAAAAATTGAGAATAGGGGTAAGTACAGGTTAACAATTAACAAAAATATTAACCACCTCTGGCACGTATTAGAAGGGCAATTGTGACTAGGGTTACGGCTAGTAGCGCCAGGGCATAGTAGGCTATGTAGCTAACCCCCCACTCAACCGTAATGGTCAGCGGCATATCAACGGTGGCATTAACTGTTAATGCGTGGTGGAGTACACCGTTAATTACAATGCCAATGGGCTTTATTATCGTCATGTTTGCGCCTACCCGAGCCCTCGTCACCTTAATGACAAGTAGGTTACCGGCGTTAACCCAATTGACGTAGCTCCTGGTCCAAGTCCCATTAACATTAATGGCGAGCGGGCTCGAGACGGTTACTAGGTACTGCCTAAGCCACGACACAGTTAAGTTAAGCGGCTTATCCACCTTAACTACCCCTGATTCGTTGAGCGGAATTAGCCTAGTCCCATTACCTAGGTTAACCGCACTGAGCGTAACGTTAAGCACACTACCCTCATTAAACCACCCACTGAGTACCTCAACGGTCGTATCATTCACTGTCACGGGGGCCACGCTAACCAGATTAACCATGTACTGCCTAACCCAAGCAATAGTGACATTAATGGGTCCATTTATGATCAGTCTGATTCGGCTTTGGTTAAGTAGCATTAACCTACTCCCATTGTTAAGCCAGTAGTAGCCAGGGGCCTCGATGAACAATACGCTTGACTCATTAACCCAACCTGTGAAGTTAACCGTGAGCGAACCATTAACGAGCACTGGAACTGGGCTAAGCACCCTAACCAGGAACTGCCTAACCCAAGTCACAGTTAAGTTAAGCGGCCCATCAACGGTTACCAACGTTGACGTGTTCAGCGGCCGTAACCTAACATTACCGTTAATCATGTAGTACCTTGGGATAGTCACATTGATGATGCCGCCCGCATTAACCCACAGTGTTGCATTGGCCACGCTACTCCCATTAACGGTGATAGGCACTGGGCTAGTGATTTTAACAAAGTACTGCCTAACCCACGTGACCATGGCGTTAATGGGGCCAGTTACGGTTAGGCTAATGGTTGAGGCGTTAAGGGCCATAAACCTAGTGCCATTGCCGAAGTATGTGAACCTAGGTACCAGGAGCCTTATAGTGGAGCCTTCGTTAACCCAACCAATGAAGTGCAGCATCAAAGTACCGTTAATGCTGATCGGCACTACACTACTTACGTTAACAATGTACTGCCTAACCCAGCCTATGGTTAAGTTAAGTGGTTTGGTTATGGTTAGGTTAATTGCGGTTGAATTCAGGGTTATGAACCTTGTTAGATTATTGAACAGGTAGGCGTACCTAACTTTAATAATCACCCTCGAACCAGCCTCAACCCAACTAACCATTTTAGTAGTGGTGAATGTGCCGTTGGGTAGGGTTACGTTGATCGGGAATGTTGAACTTAGGCTCAGTAGGATGTACCTACTGTAATTACCAATGATAACGTTAACCGAGAATTCACCGCTGGTGGGTGTTATGGTGATGGAGTTATTGCCCAGCAGCCTAACGGCGCCATTTTGGTTAACCAGGAGCCCCTTGAAGAGGTAAAGCACCCCACTACCCCTTATGACGGGGGGTAGGGTTACCGTTGTCTCATTGAGCACGTAGAAGCTTAACGAGGTTCCGTTTGGGTAAATTACCTCAACGAAGCTTGTCGGTATCGTCGGTTTAAAGACACTGCTTAACAGGCCGTAGTACGGTATACCTACAGTGAGTTGAACATTACCGTTTTGTGCTATTGAGGCCACGAGGTCGGTGGCCGATTCACCTGTGTTTAAGCCGAAGTTGTATATATCCTGGTAGGGTGACCAGCCAAACCCATCCCAGTACATTATAGCCAACTGGGCATACATGCTCTCAAAGGTGGTTTGTTCACCTGAGTAGTATCCACCAAAGACAAGCTCAACATCATAGGACCCACCGTTGCCGGTTAGGCTATAAGGTGTGGTCTCTATGAATGCACCACTGGCGTTGACGCCCAGCGTGACATTGTCAAACCACTTAATGACCGGTGGGCCATATATTGAACCGTTCCTAATTAAGGCGTAGCCGAACATAACCACCACGGACCCGTTGATAACAGTCACGTTAACCTCAAGGTAACCAGCCAAGGGCAAGTTATACCTAGCTCCCTTACCTAGGTAACCGTAGTAACTGCCAGCGGAATACGTATGAACACTCCCTAAACCTTTAACCAAGTAACTTGAAACATTAGCATTAGGTTCCGTGAAGTTCCAGGTGTTGTCAGCTACGTTGAGTACGTTTGCGTCGGTTATGAACATTAGGGCGTCCTGTACCCAATACTCCTGCACACCACCATTACTCAGTTTAACCATGACCACGGCGTTTAACTGAAGGCTGGCGCCACTCATGGGGGCCTTAATCACGTTGACGGCGGTGTAGCTGCCATTCCAAGCCCTCATCGATGATATTGAGAAGTAGCCTAACACAGCCGTGGTATTCATGGGCATCATGGAGGACACCCCCGTGGGCGCTAACCCAATGGCGCTAACCCTAGCGTTAACAAGTTGACCACACTTAACTGGGTAGAGGACCACGTAGTAGGTGCCCGGTGGAATGCGCACTAGGTAAGCCCCCACGTTCACCTGTGTTGAGTAAAGCGAGTAGGTTACCATGCCTCTACTCCACTTGGTGTATTGGCTGGGTGTGAAGACGTAGAGTCCATATGAACCACCCGTTACCTGAACTAGTAAACCCTGGCCGGGGTTAATGGTTACGTTTGGCCAATAGTACCAGCATACAGTGGACTGGGCGCTGGCGGTGATGGCTGTTGCAATCATCAGCAGTGGTGCTAAGGCCAGTACCCACGGCCTGTTCATCATCCCTCAACCCGGCCCCTACGCTTACCCTCCCTAAGCTGAAGTCGAAGCAGTGATGCATAGGCACAGTAATACCTCAGCATTACCCTGGCGATTAACATGCGTAGTTTCATGCATCTGAGTATTAGTGGAGCTTTAAAAACTAAACTACATTAAACCACAGGGGTATTACTTTTAAATGAAGATAGGGATACCTTAAGTTGTAGGGTTCTGTATGGTACCTGAGTCCTTCATACCCAGTGGTGTTAAGAGGAGGGACATTTACCATGGCGGTTGGATCGACCATGATAAGGATGGCTTAATGTCCCCCTTCGAGGACCCCAGTAGGCCCATTGACGATAGGGTTGAGGACCTGCTAAGTAGGATGAACCTTGAGGAGAAGGTTATCCAACTCAGGTCAGCCCTAACGGATAGGCTTGACGTCGGTAACCTATCCGTGATTCTTAGAAACACCGAGCCCAGTGAGGGTGCGGTTAGGGCTAATGAAACCCAGAGGAGGTTCCTGGAGGAGACTAGGCTTGGAATACCTGTCATAATCCATGATGAGTGCCTACATGGGTGCGTGGCCAAGTACTCAACCGTCTTCCCGCAGTCCATTGCCCTAGCCGCCACTTGGGATGTTGACTTAATGTACAGGGTGGCTAAGGCTACGGCTAGGGAGACTAGGGCTAGGGGTATTAGGCAATGCCTATCACCAGTGGTCAACCTAAGCTTTGATGCTAGGGCTGGTAGGACTGAGGAGACTTATGGTGAGGACCCATACCTGGCCTCCAAGATGGCCTACGCCTACGTTAAGGCCCTTAGGGAGGAGGGTATTGTGGCAACCCCCAAGCACTACATAATGAACTTCGTTGGTGATGGTGGTAGAGATAGTGCTGAGATTCACATGAGTGAGAGGTTCATTAGGGAGACTGAGCTCCCCGTCTTCAGGGCTGCAATTAAGGCCGGTGCATTGTCGGTCATGGCGGCCTACAACTCAATAGACGGCGTACCCTGCTCAATGAATAGGTACTGGTTAACCGAGGTGCTTAGGTGGGAGCTCGGCTTTGAGGGTTTCGTGGTCTCTGACTACGGCTCAGTGACTGGTATAGCGAATAGGCATTACATCACTGATAAGCCTGAGGAGGTGGCTAAGCTAGCCCTAGAGGCCGGCTTAGACGTGGAGTTCCCAGGCTACGTGTACTATGGTGATCCGCTTGTTAAGGCGGTTAAGGAGGGCTTGGTAAGTGAGGAGGCGCTCAACGAGGCTGCTAGGAGGGTTTTAAGGGTGAAATTCCTGATAGGCCTATTCGACTCACCCTACGTTAACCCGGAGGAGGCTAAGGTTATTGGTAGTGAGGAGCATAGGCAACTGGCCCTTGAGGCTGCTAGGAAGGCGATAGTGCTGCTTAAGAACGACGGCACGCTGCCCATTGACAAGGGTAAGGTTAAGTCCATTGCGTTGATAGGCCCATTCGCCGATGAGGTTAGGCTTGGAGGCTATAGTGCAGTGCCGAGGAGGGTCATCACGCCACTTGAGGCCTTTAGGAATAGGGGGGTTAACGTTACCCATGCGAAGGGTTGCATAGCAGACATGGACCCAGACTACCCAATACCAACAAGGTACCTGACACCCATGGGTGAACCGGGTAGGCGTGGGCTTAGGGGTGAGTACTTCAACAACCCCAACCTAGAGGGTGAGCCAGTTGGCGTTAGGGTTGATGCACCTTGGGAGGGGTTCTTCAGGCTTGACCTTGGCTACGATCCACCATACCCAGGCCTGGACCCAGGTAAGTACTCCGTTAGGTGGATGGGCTACATAACGCCACCGGCCACGGGAACTTATGAGTTTAAGGTTTACGCTTCTGGTGGTGGGTTTAGGCTGTTTGTTGATGGTAAGCTGCTCATTGACTCGTGGGGTATGGTTAGTAATATGCCTAAGTCAGCCACCATTAGCCTGGAGGGTGGGAGACAGTATGAGGTTAGGCTTGAGTACGGTAGGTTGAACTACGGCTACGCATACATTAAGCTCGGTTGGGATCTAGTTGACGACTCAATGGTTAGGGAGGCCGTTGAGGCTGCGGCTAAGGCTGACGTTGCAGTGGTCTTTGCAGGCATAATTGAGGGTGAGCAGAGGGATAGGGCTTGGTTAAGGTTGCCGAGGTGCCAGGAGAGGCTAATTGAGGAGGTGCTTAAGGTCAATAGGAACACTGTTGTAGTGTTAACAACGGGTTCACCGGTGGTGGGTGACTGGATGCTTAAGGTACCTGCCATTGTTGAGGCCTGGTACCCAGGTGAGATGGGTGGGGAGGCTATAGCCGAGGTCCTACTGGGTGAGTACAACCCCGGTGGTAAGCTACCAGTAACCTGGCCCATGCATGAGGGGCAAGAACCACTCTACTACTTCACTAAACCCAGTGGTAGGGTGTATGACTACGTTAACATGCCTTCAACCCCACTCTTCCCCTTCGGCCATGGTTTAAGCTACACTACCTTCAAATACAGTGACCTTAGGGTCAGTGTTAATGAAGATGAGGGGGTTGTTTCAGTGTCCCTAAACGTTGAGAATGTGGGTAAGTTAACCGGTGATGAGGTTGTTCAACTTTACGTTAGGGATGAGTACTCAAGCATAGCTAGGCCACTTATGATGCTTAGGGGCTTTAGGAGAATAACCCTTAAACCCGGTGAGAAGACCACTGTCGAGTTTAAGCTAACCCTAGACGACCTAGCCATGTATAACGCCGAGCTTAGGCGTACAGTTGAGCCTGGGGCTTACCAAGTGTTAGTTGGTTCGTCATCAATGGACATTAGGTTAATGGGTAGGTTCACCATAAGTCAACTAGCCAAGTCCCTAATCAAGGTAATTAATGTGGCGGCTGATAAACCAAGCGTTAAGCCTAATGAGGTGGTTAAGGTGAGGGCAGCATTGAGGAATGAGGGTAAGGTTGGTGACCCAGCGCCAATTAAGCTAAAGGTCAATGGCCTAACCGTGGAGGAGCATAGGGTCTACCTGGACCCAGGGGAGGAGAGGACCGTGGAGTTTAAGGTTAAGCTACACGAGCCAGGTAGTAACGTCGTAACCGTTAGTGCACCTGATGGAGAAGCCTCAGTAACAATCCAAGTAACGGCGTAGGAGAGAATCACCCGGCAGTTCATTAAACCATCCTTATTTTTAATAAGCCCTGAAGAATATTAATAAACATAACTAGCCCTAAGCGTGCATGCAACGCGAGGAGGTTGTCGAGTACAGGTCCTTCGATGGTGCAGAAGTTACGGCCTTCCTGGTTAGGCCATCCACTAGTGCTAATTCAGCGGTTGTGGTCGTTCACGAAATATTCGGTATAACGGACTTCATAAGGAACATCACCAGGAGGTTAGCCTCACTGGGCTACCTGGCCATTGCACCAAACCTATACTCCAGAAGGGCTAACGTGTTCACTGAGGAGAGGATCACTGCGGTTATGAGGAGGTTCTGGTCTATACCGCCTGAGAGGAGGGCTAGCGGTGAAGCCGTGGCTGAACTCATGAGGACTTTAACCGTTGAGGAGCAGGAGATTGTTAGGGAGCTGGTGGTTGATAGGGTTAAGACTGAGGAGAGGATGATTAACGACGTGGTTGCCGCATACAACCACGTTAAGGAGACCTATGGAGTAAGTAAGGTTGCCGTGATGGGGTTCTGCATGGGTGGTGGGTTAGCCTTTGAGGCACTAACAAGGGTGCCCTTCGATGCCGGCGTTATTTACTATGGAAGGAACCCAAGGAACCTTGAGGACTTAGCCAAGGTGAAGGGTGCAATCCTAGCCATCTACGCCGGTGAGGATCCATCAATAAACCAGGGCTTACCAGACTTAATGAGGGCCGTCATAACCTATAAACCACGCTTCGAAATGGCCTTCTACCCAGGTACACGGCATGCCTTCGCCACCGAGGGTGGGCCTGTGTATAACGAGGCGGCTGCCAAGGATGCTTGGGAAAGGACTGTGAACTTCCTCAGGAAGTACCTTGGGTGACCTCAATGAGTAGTACAGGTAGTGCCATCACAGACTGCTTCCTAACCTGGGTGGATATACTGGAGGAGACTGAGAAGAGTAAGGTGGGTGGTGGAAAGGGTAGGATGCATAGACCCACCGGTAAACATGAACATAAACCCGATTAGGCGCCATGCCCCTTAACGGTGCCGGCTGAGGCTAGGTATATGCCTATGAACATTATTAAGGCACCGATAACCTCGTTTATGGTTGGCCTAATGCCCATTATTATGTAGTTCAATATTAATGTTAATGCCGGGACCGTGAATATGTAGGCTGTAACGTTGGCGACACCCACCGAGTTAACCATCAGGTACCATACTAGGAAGAGGACAGAGCCGCCAATTACCGATGTACCCATTAGGTAATCCATGAAGTTGAACCCCCAATCAACGCTCAAGGCAAGTCTATCCCCATACATATACATGGCCAAGGCGGCTATGGCCATGACTACTGAGCCGAAGATGAACATGCTTGAAACCACGATGAGCCCATTATAGTTGCTCAACTTCCTGAAGTAAATACTATAAAGCGCCCAAAACAACGCATTAACCACGGTTATTACTGAACCCAGTAGCGAGACACCCCTGCTCACTGCCGATAACCCATATATTAAAACACCGATGAGCCCCAGTGCAGTACCTAGTATGCTCGCCTTCGACGGCTTCTCGTTAAGCAGCAGTATTGATAGTGGTATTGCGAATAGAGGCATTGTATAGCCGAATATGGCTGATGAACCAGGGTCTATGTAAACCAAGCCATAGGCCCACAGCGCGGTGGCTATGGATGAGAAGAGACTGAGCAGCACGACATCCCTATTGAAAATTATGTGGTAGTTACCATTAATAATCATGGATATCATAATCAACACGACACCAGCCAACAGGTACCTTACGGACATGTACACCAATGGTGATGAGTAGTCTAAGCCAAACTTAACGAAGAAGTAATTCGACGACGCAGACAATGCGTATATGGTCATGTAGATGGGGACCCACCTCCTACTCATTGAAGGAGGCATTGGGTACACCACTATATAAGTCCTACATCATTAATGAGATGATAAAAACCATGGATTTTAACGATTTAACCCCGGACTTTAATGTATTACCTCCTTCTCAATGCTATTACTGCCACTACTGCGGCGATTACGATGACTACCACCACTATCCCAATCACCAGTGCTGTGCTGATTACTGGTTTGGTTACTGTTACTGTACTCACTGCTGTTGTGGTTGATACTGCAGTTGTGGTTATTGTGCTTGTTACTGTCGCCGTTGATGTAACAGTGCTAACAGCAGTGGTAGTTGCTGTAGTAGTCGTCGTAGTAGTGGTTGTCGTGGTAGTGGTGGTTGTTGTGACTGGTGTGTACGTTGTGTGGAAGTATGAAGCCACACAAGCCTGCAACTCAGGATCCGGCGTTGGCAAACCAATGAAGACTGCCCACTTGTAGAGCTCCGGATTAGTCCAAAGACTACCGTTAACAATGGCCTGGGCTAACGCAGGCATGACTCCAGGGGGTGCGAAGGCGCCCATGAATAATTGCACGTTGAACTGTGGGTTAAAGCCATCCCAACCCCAGCCAATACCCCAATTGTACAGTAGTGAATATGCTGCCGCGGTGTACTTGGGGTTGGTGTACGGCATACAGTCATAGGCCCACATTGGGTCAATCATGTTCTTCGGGAAAACTGCACCGAAGTCACCCTCAGCTATCTCAACACCCGGCACCCAGTATTCGAACCATGCGAAATACGCCTTAACCAAATCATAGTATGCGCCTGAACCGGGCTCAGCCGCCGTTATTGCATTCTCCCAGTTTGTTAGGTTAATGTAGCCGAAGGTTGAGTTGACGCAGGTTATCACAGTGTTGTTAGGTATGTGGAAGTTCGTGGTTAATGGCTTACAGTACCAGCCAACAACCTGGTTATTCTGGACAATTGGGTAAGCGAAGGGTGTGACTGTTGAACCTGTGAAGTTAGCGCAGAATCCACTCTCATAGACACCACCAGCGGCGTACTGGGCTATGTCGTAGTATATCCAAGCCGTGTTAACACCACCCTTTGGGGCACCTGCGTACAGCCAATCAGCCGTTGCACCCATCTTAGATAATCCACAGGGCCATAGCTGACTCCATATGCCAGGCTCAAGTGTGTAGAAGGTTGTCTTAATGCCGAACTTACTCACCTGCACAGCCGCTTCCTGGTCGTCAAGTATCCAGAAGAGTAGTGATGTACTTGACGCATATACGTTAAGGGTTAGTGGTGTTCCGTTTGGTAGGTACCATTGGCCGTTCTTGTAGTATAGGCCGGCTGACTCAAGGAGCTGAGCTGCCTTAGTCCAGTTGGGCTGGGTGAAGTTGACAACCATAGCCCTAATATCCTCAGGGAAGGTTAACCAGAAGCCGGCCAATACATTGGGCGCCGGCGCAGGTACATTAATGTAGACCGGTACGTTAACCCAAGAGGGGCCGAAGGCTAATGCAGCCTCAGTCCTATTAATAATGTAGAGGAAGGCTTGCCTAACCTGCGGTATGGTGAATGGGTAGTAGAGTGGTAGGTTGAAGCCAACTATGGATATGTCGGGCATGGTGTAGTACGTGTAGCCAGACTTGTTGAAGACTGCGTAGTCTGGTGGTGTTGAGAACCATGATGGTATGTAGAAGTCCTTACTCTTAACGGCTAAGGTAAGCAGCTGTGTAACCCCACCTGAGAGCCCAATGTATATGCCTATCTTCGGGAAGTATTGCCACGTGTGGAATGGCAGTATCTCATCCCACGTGGCCAACAGTGGCTTACCATTGAAGTACTCGGGCTCGAGTTGAATCCATATTTCACTCGGGGATACTTGGGTAACGTAGTATGGTGAAAGGCCCCAATACGGAACAACCATCTCACTTATGTTCTTCTGGCCGAAGGTCCATGCTTGTGAGGCGTTCATGGTCTTAAGCTCATTAACAACCTTCTCCCAAACTGGCCATGGCGTAATTATCCACTCTATCAATGGCCAAACCCAACCAGTGGCGGTCCAGTGATCGAAGTGTATTGATATTGTGTAGTTGTTGATGACTATTAAATCCTTATCCACATTCTGCGGCATTAGGTATGGGTAGAACCAGTCAAAGGCCTTAACACCAATGTAGAATTCCGCGTAAACATCCCAGGCGGTGAAGGGTATCGTAGCCGAACCATTAAACCAATACAAACCACGCCTAAGGTAGATTATGACCGTGTGGTTATCTGGAAAAATAGTCCAATTCTCAGCCAAAACAGGCCACCACTGACCAGTAGAGTCATCAAACTCGGCAAGAGGCATATAGGTACCGGCCCAACCTATTAGGTTACCTGACGCGTATGGGTTCCACCATGGTGCAGGCCAGGGGGTTAGGAGCACGTAGTTCCATGGGAATGCATCCTCAACGGTGAAGGTTGGATAAGACTGCTGCGCATACGTTACATTAACACTCCATATGGATATAGCCACCAGTACCACGGCCATTACTAACAGGTATTTCAAGACTTTAACCATGGCTCTCATTAACGATGGCATTATTTTTAAATATTGCCGTCATTAGGCATGCATACTTATGCAGCGCAACACCGCTTTTATGTGTACTAATATGTATACATTTTTTAATCATTAATTAGTAACCATGCCCTTCAAGATTGATGGCGGGCCCGCCGGGATTTGAACCCGGGTCCTACGGCTTAGAAGGTGCGGCGGCACGGTCCGCGGGGATATTATTGAGTATCTGCAAAATTTTTAAGCTTTATGCCGTTTCATTGCATTGCGGCTCTGGCGCATCATTGTAAGGCGCATAGCGTAGTTTCTGTGACCTCAGGGGTCTACGTGAAAATGTGATTTCATGGCATAGAAGGAGGGCCCTCCCCGCGGAGCCGTCCCTCCGCCGCTCTATCCATGCTGAGCTACGGGCCCTAATGCCTTTAGCTTGAGCCTGTATAAAAGTTTAACCCATTTAATGGGCTTAGCGCTGTGGGTACCTGCTTCTTGCAACCTTCCTTATGTCGAAGATGAAGATTGGCTTCCAGCCCAGTTTACTTAACCTGCTGCTTAACTTTGTTATTAGGCTCCTCCCGTATGATGCCAGTAGCACTAGCTTAACCTCACCATCCCTCATGTATAGGCGTGTAAGTATGATGCCTCTGCCCATTGGCCAGTCATCGTACTCAAACCCGACATCACTGGTTGCCAGCGGCCCATACTTATCAATGATGCCGCGTAGCTCGTTCTCAACTTCATTTAGTATTGTGAATTGACTCTCCTCCACGTTGATTTCACTTAACCCAACGGCGTTTAGGTCAAAGTAGATGACGTGTCTATCGCCATGGACCTCGAATAATGCAACCCCCTGCATATCTTACAGGACAACCTGAAGGGTAGGGTTTATAAACCTTGCCCCTGATCCATGGCCCAGCCTTAGGCTATGGACTTGCATGGGGGTTTTAACGGATCAACCACCTTGAGCCCGAATAGGTAGCAGTAGCCCTTATTCCTGCCGTAGTACACGCAGTCATTGCAGTCATCAGGCCTACCGTTAATCACCTTAAACCTAAGCTCCCCAATGGAAACCTGAGCCGGCTGTGGGATGGGTACTGGTATTGGCTGTATGGGTTGGGTTAACTGGGGCTGTGGGGCTGTTAACTGTGGTTGCTGGGCAAGTGGTGGTATTGAGGGGGGTTGCTGAGTCTCCTGGGGTGGCGGTGGAGGTGGTGGGGCCACTGGTCTCACTGGTTGGGGTTGAATAACCTGCGGAGGTGGAACCTCAATTGGCGGGGGTGGTGGGGTGACTGGCTGCACTGGCTGTGGTGGCTGGGCTGGTTGAGCCGGCTGGGGTTGTTCAGCTGGTTTGGCTGCAGGTAGCTCCAGGTTGAACTCATCCTTAAGCTCCCTGAGCAGGGCAGACTTAACCACGTCAATTGTTAACCCATCGCCCTCAGCCACCTTCCTATCATTAATGACTAACGCTGGGAACGTTGAAACCCCATCCTGCCTCATCCTAACTATGAGGGACCTGTACTGACCTGGTATCTTCCCCTCAGGTTGATCAAGGTACTTAACCACTTCACCCGTGACATCACCCCTAACCTTAATTATCGTTAACCTAACCTTATCATCACCAATACCCCTCTTGGCCAATTCAACCTTAATGTCATTAACAATACTCCTCAGTTCATTCTCGATAGCCTCAGTCTTCCCCGCAATGGAGTAGAACCTAATTATCATTAACTAAACCTATCAACCTGCAAATTTATATTCTTAGCGTTTTTTCTAAACCCCTGAAACGGCTAATGATAATTTTTAACTTAGCTTAGATTCCATGGACTTAATTATAAACTCTAACCATCGTAACCCGAGTTCTTTTACCATAAAATATCAATAATATAACAATTATTAATATCATCAAAACCAATGTTTAATCATCATAATTTAAATGTGTAGTAATATTCAAATAAAGATGTTAAGTAGCATAATGTTTAGATTTTACTACCTAACCTATTCGTGGCTTCAGCAGCATTATAACATATTCCTCTTAAGATTATTCGAGACCTACACCATCGTAAACAATGGGTAGTTTACGGATTTTAGTGAATATTGAGAAATGGTAACCTCTTTAAGGGTAGTTAAGTGATGTTGATGCCTTTGACATTGTTAGGTATCTTGAGGGGTGTGAATTGCCATTGTTATGGGTGTTTAACCGGATGTATGGGGATTCTTTGAGACTCGGTTAAAGTGGGGGTATGTGTTTTATGATTCTGGGTGTTGCGTTAACCATTGACTTAACCATCTCCCTTAAGGCCTCCCTATAAGTTAATTTACCGCCTGTGGTCTTCTCAATGATGTTAACAACACCTGCTTGGCTAAAGCCTGTTAGCCCCATGAACCTGCTTAGGAATGTTGCATCAATGCCGTAAACCATGTAGGCTGTGGTTAAGGCGTACTGGTTATCCCTTAGGTAACTCCCCATTAATTCGCTGTAATGCTCAGTTGGATTACTATGCCTCAGCGACAATGCCGACAATGCACCACTCAGCATTGCTTGAAATATCCCCTCCCCAGTGACTGGGTCCGCCAGTCCCAGGGAATCCCCGGTCAGCATAACCCTGCGCGTAGCCACTTGGCTAGGTGGCCTGTAGGGTATTAGGTGCCCCATTACCCTGCCGAGTCTCAATCCAAGTTCGTTAACGTAACTGGTCAGCAACCCGCTGTACCTGCCCTTCAGGGCTGAACCTAACCCAACATCGTAATCACCACCACCCAGTGGGAAGACCCAGGCATAGCCCCACTTAACCCTGGTGAAGTCCAGTACGCAAGCATCCATGCCTAGCTTACCTGATGCAATGTTCATCAATGCTACGGCGTTGGACCTAGGTACCAGTCCAATGGACCTACCAACCCTTGAAGGGGCACCATCAGCCCCAATCACCCAATCAGCCTCGTAGATGCTCCTCCTGCCAATCACCTTAACCCCACCACGCCCCTCCTCAACCCTAACCACCTCATCATTAACGTACTCCGCGCCATTCCTCAGGGCCTCCCTAAACATGAATTCGTCAAGCCTCTCCCTCCTTGAAACCCTAATCAAGGGTTCCCTAAACCTAAGCAGGTAAGAGCCCGCGTGCGTTACGACAACCACCTCACCGCACTCATGTTCAATGACCTCGCCTAAATCAAGGTTGATGATCCTGGATAGGGCAATGGTCTTAGGCGTTAAGCCGCCACCACACGGCTTAACCCTGGGGTGCCTAGCCTTATCAATAATGGTAACCCTGACCCCAATCCTAGATGCCAACAAAGCCGCTGTATTACCTGCAGGTCCACTACCGACGACGATGAGCCTACCCAGGGGCATTCTGATTAACTCACTGGACACTATTTAAAGACCCTGCCTATGCCTAACGCCAAGTAGCTTAACCAAAAGCACTACTGCAGCCGCCAATGGGATGAGTAGCAGGGTTGTCTGTAACCATGGCTCAACACCCTTGACTAGGACTACGTAACTATAGGTTACTATGCTCATGTTACCGGCGTAGAGGGTTATGTTTATGATGTATCTGCCTGTTCCGTTAACCTTAACCCTTAACGCCGAGCCGCTTAACCTATGCGCAACTCCCCTGGGGTTGATGATGGTTGTAATCCACTTACCTCCGCTAGGCGTTGGTTGAATTATTAAGAACCCGTTACTGTAGCTGGCAATGGCCCTAGGGACCCATAGGTATGTGTTGTTCACGGTGCCATTAATCTGTACCACGAACCCTCTTAACTCATTGTAAATCTCCCTGATGCCGTAAACACCATTAACCGACTCGCCAGTGTCGAAGGACCTGGTTTGGGCGCTGGGTGGCACATACCAATGGCCATCATGTTCATACATTAATATGGCTGTTGCATTCCAGTAGTAAACGTAAAGTTGGGCCGCCGCCGTATAGCCTGCCACAACCCATTCAATGTCGTTACTCAACCCACCCGGGTTAAACCCACCCACGGTTATGTAGGCTTCAGTTGACTCATCCATCACAATTACTGAGTCGTATCTGATCCAACCTGTGTCTATGCCCGTTGCGTTTAACATGTAGTAGTAGCTAATGTTAATGTAACCCATTGGGGTCAAGGACACTGTTACCATGCAACCCACGGTTATGGGCGGCTTAACAACCATTATGGAGGGCTCAACGTGCCTGTAGTAGTATGCGTACTGCTGGTTACTTGGGTAAACCCTACTACCCCTCACGTGGCTCAGCATCAGTGGGGCCTGTGGGTAACTCACGTTCCATAGGTCATCCCAGAACCAGACCATTAGGCTTGAGCCCGTTAAAGGCTCGAGGTGGGCTATGTCCTGGACCCAGTAGTAGTACCTGCCATTGGTCACCACGGCGTTTAGTTGAATACTAGCCACGTTGCCACCCACGAAGCCCACTGAGGTGAAGGAGGCGTTGTAGAGGGTTAAAACACCCATGACGCCTTGGGCTGAGTACGAGTAATTCAAGACCCTGCCGTTGAGGATCATTGTCCCGTTGTCCGATATGCCTACTGCATTAATCCCCAACGCCAGTGGTAGCTTGATAAACAGGGCAATGGCAATAATGATTGTTGTTAGTGTCAACGTCCTCATTGGTTAGTTTAAACCAGAGGTAGCTTAACTACCCTACCCTCTGCACTGCTCTTATACACGGCCTCTATTATTTCCTGTGCCTTAACCGCATCATCAATTGTTATAGTTAATTCACCACGGCCCTGGACAACGTCGATTAGTTCATCTAGGGCCGTCTTACTAGTCCTATCCATGTTTGGCTTTACCCAGGACTTTTGGTCCCTTGTGTAGTACATTAGGCCAATCTCGGTCCTCATCAACGCACCCCTATCGCCATAAATCTCCAGTGGGGACCAGGGTAGGCCTTCGGTTACCTGCACCCAGCCCGCGTCCAGTATGCCCAAGGTCCCCTTTGAAAACTTAACCAAACCCACACCCTCATCATCAATGTTGTAGCTTGAGGTGAAGTTAGTCACTAGCCCGTGAACCTCAACCGCCTCATCACCCAGTATATACCTAAGTAGGTCGGCTCCATGTATACCGAGGTCTAGGAACCCTCCACCACCTGAGTATTGGCTTACGGCGAACCACTCACTCCAACCCTTAAACCACCTATCCACAGCCGCTGAGTGGGCTACCCTAACCCTAATCATGCTTACCCTGCCCAATGCCCCACTATTCACCAACTCCCTGGCCTTAATGTTCTCCGGGTTGAACCTTGAGTTGAAGCCTGTGGTGAAGAGTACCCCATGCTTCTTAACAATGTCCCTTATGTTCAATGCATCACTTAGGTTAACTCCAATCGGCTTCTCGCAGAATATGTTAACGCCGTTCTCGGCCAACTGCCTAACGTACTCGGCATGCCTTGAGGTTTCAGAGTCAACCACTGCCACATCTGGCTTAAGCTTAATTAACTCATCCATGCTCCCGAGTAGCCTCAGGTTATACCTACCTGCGTAGAACCTACCCCTCTCGACGTTATCATCATAAACCCCCACCACCTCAACGTCACCCCTCTCAGACCTCCTCCTAAGCAGTTGCTCCGCATGACCTGGTGCGTGGACGTGGGCGAAGCTGACTATGGCTACCTTAACAACCATCACTGGTTCACCCTGCCGATGATTGGCTTAACCTCGTCCGGTATCGTTGGCTTAACCTCAACTCCACCCTGCCTGGCTGATTCATATACGGCGTCTAGTATGAGCTGCTCATACACGACCTCCCTTGGGTCTATTGGTGATGGCTGCCCCTTAACTATTGCATCTATGAACCTGCCTACCTTATCCCTCCAGGGGTCTCTGTTGGGTAGGTTAACGGTTACCGTGGTCATGTGCCCCCACTCATCCCTGTAAACCTCAAGTGGATTCAGCTTAATGCCTCCCCTGGTGCCCATGTAGAATGGCCTACCCAAATCATTGTTATGCATGGCCCAGGCCTCCTTCATTATCAACACACCGCCGTTCCTAAGCACTATCTTGGCAACAACGAAGTCCTCAACCTCAAACCTATCCACGTCCCAGGCACCCCACCCACCCTCAACAATGGCATCCTTACTCCTACCAATCGCGGTGAAGATGTGGGCACTGACCCTATCAACCTCGGGGAAGCCGAGTATGTTCATTGCGTTGTCTATCGCATAGCACCCTAAATGACCCCCTCCCCGCCCTTTTTGGGTGGGGTTTCATTGTGGGGGTCTCGTCCGTTGCCCCTCTTTGGGGGTTAATGTTTTCGTCCTCGGGGTGGTGAAAAGGGTGGGGTATCGACCCACCGGCTCATCTGTGAGGGAAGTAACCCCCCTCTCGGGGGCACCACCCCGAGTACAAAATCCTATCTCTGCTGGTCTTTATAAAACCATCGCTATGAATCCCACATAATGGGGCAACCCCGCCCTAAAGGGCGAGACTTGTTCCGTTGTTAAGCACAACCCCACCACCAGCCATTTCCCTAGTGTAAAAGGTTGGGGTTGTGGGTATCCCCCTACGCCTCTTACCATCGGCCAGGGTTTCGCCGTAGTAGAATTCACCCAACAGCCCACTGGCCACGATCCTCTTAGCCGCCATTATCTGGGCCTCAAACCTGTTCTGAAAGCCAACCTCAAGAACCCTGCCCGAGGACACCGCCGCCCTATACATCTCCAGGGCCTCAGCCCCCGTTGAGGCCATGGGCTTCTCCACAAGGACGTGGACGCCGTGCTTAAGGGCGTATATTGCGGGTTCGGCATGCAACCTGTGGGGTGTAGTTACGCTCACGGCGTCTAGGCTAAGCTTGTCAATCATCTCCCTGTAGTCTGTGAAGACGTTACTCTCCGGTATGTTCCACCTCCTGGCGAACTCAAGACCCCTCTCCTTAATTATCTCAGCAACCCCTACAAGTTCTACGTTAGGCAACTCCCTGTAGTACCTGGCGTGTACGTTAGCTATCCCACCAGCCGTCTCTCCGGAGGCGGTAGAGGTTTGTTGTCTCTACCGGCTGCTTCTCGACGGTCTCCCTGGGGCCGCTCACCGCAGCGGCTCCCTCCCTGTCGCCAGGGGTTCCCAGCCACTACGGGTCTCGGGACCCCAGGGTAACTGTTAAGGGTGTTGGGGTTAGGTTTATAAATCTTTTGAGGGATATCCCTCCGTGGATTACTTAACCATTAAGTTGCCATTTAATGTTGATGGGGATGTAGCCAGGGAGTTGTTGTCGACGGCGTGGTTGTTTAAAATAGCTGCTCATAGGGTGTTGGATGTGGCAAAGCATCAGGAAGTACTGCCTGGGAATAGGATTGGTTGGAAGAGCATGTTTAGGCAGTTTGCCTATGAAATTATCCCAAACCGTAGGTATGCTGACGGTGCTATAACCCTGGTGATGGGCATTTATGAGTCATGTAGGTCGTTGGGTGTTGATTTTAGGAGCGTCGAGCTCTCGAACTGGTTGATGTTTCAACAAAGTGAGCTTGAGTACCCAGTTAGAAATGTAACCTTAATGCGGGGTGGCGAGTTCAGCATCACAACCGTTAGTTATGATGGATCAACTGGCAGGGTTGTTATTAAACCAACCGTGCCGAGGAGTTATGGGAAGTTGCTTAATGCAGTCCTCACTGAGCGAGTTAAATACATGGGTAGGGTTGTGGTTAGGGACTACGGTGTTAGAGGTAACCGGTTGTGGTTACGTGGTGAAGTACACGTAACGGTGCCGTTGGATGTTTACTACGAGCACATGGCTAGGCATAGGCGTAATAGTGGTAGGCTATTCGGTGGCGTTGATGTTAATGTGGATAGGATTAATTTGGCAATTATTGATAAGGAGGGTGGCTTAAGGGATTATAAGACGTTTTGGTTCAGTGAGACTTCTAGGAAGGGTTATAGTGGGCATAGTGCATGGAGCATAATTGGTATGAGGATTCATGAGATGCTTGATTACGCCTACCGCCACGGTGTCAAGACCTTGTTCCTAGAGAACCCGGAGATTCTTGGCAGGCTGAAGTTGGTGTGGGTTAGGGGTGGCGATAGGAGGCATGAGAACTACAACCATAAGGTTGCAACCTTCAGGAGCTCAATCATCGAGAGAATAGCCCTAAAGGCACCACTATACAGCATTGAGGTCAAATACGTAAACCCAAGGGGAACAACAAACTCCAAAGAACACGACGAAACAATGAGGAAGCATGGACTGGACAGGCACACCGCATCAGCCTACTTAATAGCCCTAAGAGGGCTTAGGCATTAATAAATACATACACTACAAATAACCATAAAAACCGAAACAGCCCCTATGAAACCAACCCTAACCTTACCGCCAACCCCCGTGCCCGCTGATGCCATAATACGCACAGCCTCCTGGGTTTAAACGTATTCAATGTGGGTGAATTAAGGCTCGCCTAACCTTAACCATGCACCTTGGACAGAAGCCAGGCCCCTTCCTGTCCGTGTCCATGAGGGTGTTGCTGAAGTGCATCACGCAGCTTGGGTTCTCGCAGTGTCCAAGGCCCAGTGTGTGGCCAACCTCATGAATAACCTCCTTAAGTATCCTGGTTACTAGCAACTCCCCAAGTAACCTAGCCGTGAACACCAGGGCGTAATCACCCTCAGCAACACCAAAGACGAAGTTTAAACCGGGCACGTAACCGTCAGCGTTAACCACCGCAACATACCTGCCGAAGCCAGGGTGCTGGGCCCTTAAGGCATGGCCGATGACGCTGAGGAGTAGGTCAGCCCTAACCTGCCCTCTACGAGGGTCTAAGTAACTACGCCACAGTCCACTTAAATCAGCATTAACAACTGTAAACCTGATGAGGCCATCGAAATACCTCGAGGCCATTAGCGCGAAGTCCCTGGGTAACTCAACCTCACTCACTATTAACGCATCCACACTTCACAGCGGCTTTACGTGTTTATAGGTATAATTGCTTGGTTACTATCCATTAAGGCCATGGTCAACAATGAATATAACCATTCCAGGTAATTAAGGTAATGCCCAGAGACATGTTGATTTAGTTTGCGGAAGATTTTTATACCATATAAAGAATATTAGCCCTGGTACCTTAATATGGATAAGGAGAGGAAGACCACGGATAAGGAAACTGAAACGAAGAGGAGCGAGGTAAGTAGGGAGGTGAAGATTGAGAGGGAGGCTTTTGGTGTTGATGTTCTTGATTCTGCTCTTGAGGGTGGTGTTCCTAGGGGTACTTGGGTTGTTGTTACTGGTGAGCCTGGTGTTGGTAAGAGTATTTTGGCAATGCACTTCGCATGGAGTGGGCTGCAGAGTGGTGAACCGGTGATTTACGTGACTACGGAGTCCAGTTTTCGTGATGTTGTTAGGCAGGCTGGCCAATTCAACATGAGGTTCACTGACTACAAACCAGTGAACCTCGTTGATGCACTCGCTGGGCGTGTTAAGGTTAAGCCAGGTGAAGTAAACCTAGTAGTCATCGACCTATTCGGCCTTTATAGGCAGTACCGTGAAATGCTTAAGGCTAGTGAGGAGGAGGGTGAGGGTGAGGGTAAGGGTGGGAGGAGGCCGAGTAGGGCTTTGAGCATTGAGGTTCTTGAGGCATCGGTGGCTAAGGCGTATGAGCTTCTTGGCTTCGAGGAGGGTAGGCCAAGTGAACCGAGTAGGCTAATCATAGACTCAATGACGGCTTTTTGGGCTGATAAGCCAGCGATGGCTAGGGCTTTTAGTTACAGGCTTAGGCAGGCATTGTACAGGCAGAATATTACGGCCCTCCTAACAAGCCAATACGCACCAACAACCGAAATGAGCTTCGGCTTTGGCCTAGAGCACATTGCAGACGGCATAATACACATGTGGATGGACAACGTCACAGAGGCTAAGGAAGTCAGGAGGTGGCTAATAATAAAGAAGATGAGGATGACAAACCATGCTAAGAAAGCATACAAAGTTGAAATACAACCAGGGAAGGGATTAGAACTCGAGGAGTATATGGGTAATATTTAAATGTGTGTTGTTTTGCTTGTTGTTGATGCCGAGGTCTAAGTCTGGGGTGAGGATGATGCTTATCTCCGTTCACATACCGAGGCGGATGCTTGAGGGGCTTGATGAACTTGCCAAAAGTGGTTTATTCCCATCCAGGAGTGAGGCAATTAGGGTAGCCGTAAGGGACCTATTAACCAAGGAGAGGGAGAAGAGAAAGGGG
>NZ_LCTF01000001.1 GCF_001663375.1 Caldivirga sp. MU80 | reverse complement strand
CCCTCTCCACCGTTGGTGGGCTCTAGGTAGTACCTATCGTTCCTCACCAGGATCCTTAGCTCCCTCCTGCCTAGTAACCTATCCTTCCAGAAGCCAGGTGGTGAAGGCTTACCCATGAATTTAGGTAGTTTGCCTTGCTTGTAAAGCCTAGACAACTTAAAGAAGGAATTCCACGCTTGGTTGTTTAAGTTAACCACTTGACCGGCATTAACACCAAGCACCACATTGTACTTGCAGTAGAACTCATGCCCAGTGCCCTTAAAATCCACCTTGCCACTTGCCCTAAACTGCGTAAGCCTAGCATAATTAAGCTCATTCCATAATTTGGCAGTAGCATCGGCGATTCTTCTTAGCCTTCTCTCCTGAGAACCATTGGGCAATAGCCTAAGCCTAACAGTGCGTATTTCCTCATTCCCATTCCTTGATTTCCCACTCCCACCCTTCGATTTAGGAGTGGAGGAGGAAAGAGTGCCTGGGTTGGTGGAAACAGTGGGTGATCGACCCACCGGCTCATCCAAGGCGAGGAAACCCCCTCCCGGAGGCACCACCCTAGGCACCGAGAAAACACAGCAAAGGGGGAATTAAAAGGTAACCAGAAACAAACATACTGGCCAATAGGCTAAAACTTTAAACAAACCCAACCACCAATAAACCACACCATAAAAGGCGAAGCTTGCCGTTCGTTTTGTCACTGCCGGCGGCCGCATCGGCTATCGTATATACATTCCTGTTTAAACTCAACCGTAGGTTAATTAACTTAGTTAAGGTTACCTAGGCAAGTACATTGCCGTACCTAAGTAGGATCTCCCTCATCTTTAATGCGTCCTGTTCGAGGAGCGGTGACTCGTTGATTATGGTTATCTCAATGTCCTCATCGGCTAATTCCTTGGCGAGTGGCTCGAAGGGTGGGTTATTGGTGTCTATGGGCTCGTGTTCATCAACCCACTCGCCATTTCTATACCTCACGCAGGTGAAGTGGGTGTGCATGGCTTGATTTCCGAAGTAGCTCCTCCACATGTCCAAAACCTCCCTGTAGTTTATTGATCCACCATTCCTAGCGTAGACGTGGCCCCAGTCCACTACAGCCACGACCTGCGGGTTGTTAACCTCCTTAACCAGCCTAAACGTTTCCTCAAGACTCCCGAACTGACTCCTCCTAGCCATAACCTCTAACCCGAGCTTCACGTGACTAACCCCATTCTCCCTCATCCAGTCAATTAACTTGAGCACATTGTCCTTAACCGAGTTATAGCAGCCCTCAGGCCCCATCTTACCGTAGTATGCTGGGTGAAAGACCACCACAGTAGCCCCCATGGCCTCACCCCTATCTAACGACTCCTGAAGTCTCCTTAAACTGGCCTCAACCTTCTCGGACTCCTCGCTGCATAGGTTTATGAAGTACGGTGCATGTATGGATAACCTAACCCCAAGCTCCCTAGCCAGTTCACCAGCCTCCTTAGCGGCATCCCTACTCATCCTAACCCCCTGCACGAACTCAACCTCCATCGCGTTTAAACCAACGTCCTTAACATACCTTATCCCATCCAGCGTGCCAGCACCCCTCTTACCCTTAAGCCCCAGTGGTACCCCAGCTGGCCCTAGGTAAACCTTAGCCATCCGTGTGGGTCTCGGTTTAAACTTTAATTAAGTTAACCCGCTAGCCAGGTTCAGGTTTTGTTAACCAGCTGGGTCTCTTACTCATGAATACCAACGCCGAATCCCTAATCTCCGGGGGTAGTTCACTTACTTGGGCTACACTGCTTATCAACTTAACCTCACCCCTCAATAGCGAATCCCTTACCACGCCACTCCCAACAGCCTTAAGCCCCCTGAGCACCGAGTCCTTAATGGACCTAACCCTCCTAGCCCTAATGACAACCCACCTCCCACCCCTAATGAAGGGGCCTATTACGTCACCTGAATCAATGTACTTGCTGATGAACACATCTGATTCCTCAGTCCAGACGGGTGGGCCCACGTGCTCCTCTAGGGGTGGTAACTCAGCTTCCTCAACCGTAATCATGATCACTACGTACCTGTCCTGGGGTGTGTATAGGCCTATGTCCACCGGCTTGAACCCATCCCTTTTAACAATGTTCCAAATTGACGATGCAATGCTCCTCAATTGACCCCACACAATATCTTCAACGTAACCCCTAGGGTAATCCCCATAAATGACTAGCGTTGGTGCTGTGACACTTGGCCTAGGTACTGGAGCTACATCTCTGAAGAACACCATGCTTGGGTACTTGAGTAGCCGCCTTGACGCGGCTATGAAGGTGGCCATTGAGTCCAGTGAAACAGCCGCGGCAACGTTTCTATTGGGGTCGATTGGGTCAATGACCACCAACGGTGCGTTAAACCTAACGCCACCATGCGCCGTTAAGCTAATCCTAACCCTGAATGGTACCCAACCTGAGGCGGCCTTAACCACGTTCAGGAAGCCCCCGTAGGCTATTGTAAGTAACTCCGCCAAGTAGCCGCTGAAGCCTTGTACCTTAACCTCAGCCCCGTATACACCTATCCTCTTCATCATGAGCTTAAGTAGCCTAACATCATCCTCAAGCCCCCTTAACCTATCCCTAAGGTAAAGCGTATGGAGCGGCGATCTATCAGCAGCCGTGATGGGCTTCTCACCCATGCTCATCCTTATGCACGGCACCACATCAACGTTAAACCCATTATACGCCAATGTTAAATATGGGTGCTGGGCGTAGTTCATAACCCAGTTAATCCCCCTCCTAGAGAGTGCATTAGCCAGCTCTCTGATCAACTCACCTGACTTAACCATGCCAATGTACCTTTCATTACGTGGAAGTATTATGAAGACGTCTATGTCCCTATCCCCAGGTAGCCATGTGTTATGGGCAACTGAACCCTGTAGGGTAACCTCACCCTCAAGTCCAAGGGACCTAACCTCACCACTAAGCATCTCGGTAATTGCCTTAGCAACCTCATTGACGGCATTAACTTCCTCTTGACTCGGCTTAACTAGCCTAAGCGCCTCCTCAACAACATCCTCCACCCTAGCCACACGCCTCACTAACACTCGACGCTTTTAACCTACTTATAGAGCTTAAAGTAGGCAAAAATAGAGTATACGACTTTTTAAGGCTGTAACGGTGTTGGTTTAGCTTTAAGATTAAACCAGCTATCCACTTAAGCTCATTCACTTTCCGTTTCCGTTTGGTTACTGGGTGACCCCTCACTCTCTTTAATGGGTGTTACCGTTATTAATGGTTTGTTAACTACATATGGTGGCCCATGCGGATTGTCATTAACCACGTAGTAGATTGTTACCGTCACCGTGTAGTTACCTGGAGCTAGGTTAACCGTTGCCTCATCCCTCTTAAGGTTCAAGGTCACTGACCGACCCCCTATATCAAGGACCACTGTTAGATTGCTGAAGACATCATCAAGGCCGTCATCGTGCAGCTTTACATTGAAGTAGCCCGTGGAGTTGACGTAAAGATGAGCGGTAGCGCTGATGCTGCCAGCCATACCTGGGGTTAGGTTGCCTAGGTTAACGTATACCGGTATTGCCACGCAACTTGGGGGTGGGGCTGTTTCGGTTTTCATGGTTGTTTGTGGTGTTTATTTTTCGTTGATGGCTAAATCCCAGTTAGATTTATAAATAGCCCTAATACCTTTAATTGGTTACCCTGAGTTTCCGAGACCCGCAGAGGCTGGGAACCGCGGGCGACCGTTGGGGAGCCGCTACGGTGAGGGGGCCCAGGGAGACCGTTGAGAGGTAGATGGCGGTGAACGTAAACCGCCACCTACTGAGAAACGGTAATACTAGGTGGTAGCTTATGCACACTAAGACCCCGTGCATTATCCATAGCAACCACCGTGCCGGTAAGTCCAACCGCGAGCACTAGTGCTATCAATGGCCAACTCTTCATTATACCTAATTCAATTCTAGGGTTTTTATTTGTTTCTAGCTGCGTAAATTAAATTGAAAAACTGCTATAGCTTAGTGATTTACATTAACCATGAGTTATCATGCTGAGCATGTTGTCTAATGCATCCACTAGGGCTTGGGCGTGCTCCCTACCGTGTATTATTGATGGTAGTAGGTGCGGCATGTGTTCAGTCATGTACAGTATGCCGTTGACCCTCATGTAGAGGTGCATTAGGTCATAGAGCGACTCATCAATCCTCAACTGGTAGGCCTCCCTAACATTGATGGGCTTACTCGTGGTGAAGTGGATCCCAATCATGCTGCCTACCCCGGTGGCCCAGCATAACCTATCGTGGCCCTCGCAAACCTCATTAATCCTCCTGCGGGTCCAATCCCAAAGCTCGTTGAACTGGTCATAGATGCTCCTGTTCCGCCTCAGGTAATTTATCATCGTGTAGCCGGCCGTTAATGTAATCACGTTACCTGTGAATGTACCACCGTGGAAACTCCTAGCTCTTGCGTTAGGCCTCTTAACCTGGTTAAGCAACTCCATGATCTCCGAGGTGGATGCAATAGCCCCCGCCCCTGGGTATCCGCCGCCGATTATCTTGCCTAGGGTCACTATGTCGGCCTTAACGTTGAAGTACTCCTGCCCACCACCAAGGGCTAGCCTGAACCCCGTAATAACCTCGTCGAATATTAGGAGGGAACCATACCTCATGGTCAATTCCCTAACCCCCCTTAGGTAGTTGGGTTGGGGTTCGATACAGCCCCCTGAACCCGGGACGGGCTCAATTATCACTGCCGCAACATCGTGGCTGCTTAATGCCCTCTCCAGGGCGTTTAGGTCGTTGTAGGGCACAACCAGCGTGTATTTAATGTACTCCTCAGGTAGGCCAAGGCTCTCGGGACCCTCGAAGGGTGGGTTGACGCCCACGTGAAGCGCGTCATAACCCCCATGCCAGCCACCCTCAACCTTAACTATGTACTTGCGCCCTGTGTAGGCCCTAGCCAGCCTAACAGCGTACATGTTAGCCTCGGTGCCGCTGTTGGAGAACCTAACCATCTCAGCGTTTGGTATCACTTTGGTTAATAACTCGGCGTACTCAACCTCAAGGGTGTTTGGGTAGCCTAAGTGCGTGCCGTTGAGAGCTGCCTCGTTAACAGCCTTAACCACGAAGTCGGGTGAGTGCCCCATTATGTGTGCCCCATGGCCCATCCAGTAATCCACATACTGATTACCATCAACATCCCATACGTTAACCCCCTTAGCCCTAGTCACGTATATTGGGTATGGCTTGAAGAACCTTATCTGATACGTGGTGCCACCTGGGAGTAGCGCAGCTGCCCTATTGAAGAATTCAAGGGATTTACGGGTCCTAGACCTGTAATCAGCCTCAAGCCTACTCATTAATTCCTTAACCCTGTCACGCAGATTAACCATACCTCAACAGTCAAGGTCGCTGGGCATTAGTATTAATCTGTTTCCCTTTATTTTAAGCCTCAGTTAAAATCTCATTGGCCACTTCACTAAAGTACCTGTTAACTAACTCATCCATAAGGGACCTTAACTCATCATCATGGCTCTTGATAGTTGTTAAAAGGCTGCTTAACTCCCTGTTGGTTAACTTACCCTCGATACATGCCTCATAGCACTCCTCGTACAGGCTCCTTAACTGCTTTATTGAGCTTAATGTTAGGCCGTGTTTCGTTAATACATCATTCTCCTTCTCAATGTGGCTACCTAACACCCTAATTAGCCTGCTACAGTTAATTCTACCCCCAGCCACCTCCATGATTAACTTAACCATAATAACGTGCTCAACCCTCAGGACTGAGAGGTACGTCGCCGTTAAGTTGAATAGCTCCTCAGTGTTCATTAACCATCAGCCGTAGAAGGGCCTCTGTGTAATTAAATTACTTATCATTAAGCCTAACGATGGTGTGTAGCCAGCTATGTTCTCGTCAACCACGGCTATTCCACTAGCCCTGTTAATCCCAACTATAACCAGGTCGTTGGGTAGTATGTAGCCGCTTGGGGACTGTAGGCCGTAAGCCCACGAAAGCACGCTGACCATGAATGAGTAGTAGTTGCCTAGGGTTGAGTTGAACTTAACGGCGCAGGCCGTGTAGTTAACGTCACCGACTCCTAGGCTCGATAACTCGCTAAGCATGTCACTTAGGCTAATGTTTAGGGCTAGCGTGGCGTTCTCATGAACCTTCATGCTGAACCACCTGAGGAATTCGAGGGAAGCGGTCTTGTTAATGCTGTAGGCGCATATGTACAGGGGTAGGAACCTCTGGGTAACAGCACCACTGGCACTATTATAAGTAACCATGTTGGGTATCATGACTAGGTTAACCTCACCCCCATTAATCATGCCCATTATTGTTGAGTTAAATACGTTGCTTAACGTGTAGTTAGCATCATCATAGGGGTTAATGAAGTAGATGACCCAGATTGGGGCTGTTGAGTTACCATACTGTAGACCCAGTGTAGACGCCATAGTTACCATGTCCCCTATATGATGATTGAGCACTACATAGGTTGGTGTAAACTCCACACCCTTACTTGGCTTAAAGGCGTGTACAAATATTGAGAATACCGCAGCTGCAACTATGATAGCTATGGCCACGTACGTTATCAATGCGTCCGTGTTCATTAGACACCGCTTAGGTTTGGTGTTTAAATGCTTTAGCCAAATGACTAATCAACGCACCTAACTATGTTGTGGCCTGAGGCCTTCCTCAACCTATTCATTACGGCTAGGCCAATCCCAACCTCAGGGTAACCCTCGGCAATGGCCACGTCTGCATCGATTTCGTCAATCAACCTTAATGAATGGAATAGGTTCTTAGCCACCGTGTACAGGTTAACCCTCGACCCAACCTCAATGACCCTGAGACCTAAGCTCCTGTATTTGCCGCAGGTTTCACTACTGCACAACACCACAACTCTCCTACCCCTCTTAACCTCATCCATGGCTAGATCCATTGTTAACTTAACTAGGTTATCCAAGTCACCGCACTCAACCACAGTCAATGGTTTATTCGGGGCGTAGTGCCTATACTTCATTCCAGGGGCTAGGGCCTCCTTAAACTCGCCAAGCCCAAGGGCCTGCTCGGGGATCCTAATATCGCCGAACAGCCTCCTCAACTCCTCCAGTGTGAAGGGGCCTGGTCTATAAAGCACTGGTGGTCTCTTGGTGTAATCTATTATAGTTGACTCAACGCCGAAGAAGGTTTCACCTCCATCAATGATAACGTCAACCTTACCCCAAAGGTCCCTAATAACGTGCTCAGCCCTGGTTGGGCTTGGCTTACCGGATAGGTTGGCGCTCGGCGCTGATATGGGGGTGCTCAGCCTTATCAGCATTAAGGCCACTGGGTGGGCCGGCATCCTAACGGCAATCGTATCCAACCCGCAGGAGGCTACTGGGCTAATCCTCGCACTCTTCCTGAGTATCACTGTTAATGGGCCGGGCCAAGCCACCCTAAGCCTCTCCTCAAGATCATCAGGAACCTCCTGGGCCACCTCGTGAAGCTGGTCGAAGGTTGATACGTGAACTATGCTTGGGTTATCCATGGGCCTATTCTTAACCACGTAGATCCTCCTAATGGCGTCATCATTATACGTCGATGCGCCAAGGCCATAAACAGTCTCAGTGGGGAAGGCGACTAAGCCACCTCTCAATATAACCTCAGCTGCCTTCTTAATCTCAGACTCATCGGGCTTAATGGGATCCACCTTAATGAGCATCGTCATGACTCATCAACCCACGTCTTAGCACTTAAAAATACTTTCCGGTCAAACTATGTTCACACCATGCAATGCTAATGTTAATCACGGTTGAAAGTAATGAACCAATTCCTTAAAGGCATCTAAATAGCCGTGAATGCTAAGATCAACCCATGGCCTCATCCAAGATGCTCACCGGTACACCCCTAGTCTCAACACCCCATATGTACCAGGCTATGGACGCTAAGGCGCCGATTGCGTACAGTATCAGGTTGACCAGTAGGTACTGGTAGGTGTTTAATGCGCTGAGGAGGTAGTACGTCAGTACTATGTAGACGCCCCAGGCTATTAACCTAATCATCCCTATCCACGTCCCCCTAGTCCTTGTCGGGAATAACTCAGGCTCAAGCAGCGTCCTAACTGCCCAACCAAACTCGCTGAAGGCCATGTTTAGGAAGAGTAGGACGTAGAATACCGGTAGTGATGACCGCAATGGTGTGTTTATGGCTGCGTATATTAGGAAAATCGGTACCATGGTTAATAATCCACCCACGTATGACAGTAATGTGAGGGGTCTCCTGCCTACGGCATCAACCCAAAAGCCTATTAAACCGGCTATTGATGCGCCCAGGTTTGCCAATAACACAACCAGCGACTGAAGCCCAGGGTTACCGCTGAAGGGTAATGATGGCAGGTAGATTATGGTATATGCCATCAACCCATACGTGGTGATTTGAACTAAACCTATTATGGATAGGAAGAGAGCCCTGAACCAGGCCGGTGGGGCCTTTAATTGGATGTTTGAGCCACCCTTGCTTAACACGTACTCAAGTCCCTCACGCCTAGCCACCTCAATGGCCTCATTAACCTTACCCCTGGCTTCAAGCCATTTAACCGATTCAGGTATGCTGAGCCTAACGATGAGTGCTATGAAAACCACCACGAGTGCTGAACCAATCATGACATATATTGATGGTACACTGGCCTGGCCTGTGAGCAGCAGTGACACGTATAGTATGGCTGCCGCTAATGCTGCACCCACATTATCGAAGTTGGGTGTTAGCACAAGCATCATACCCCTACCGCCACTCGGCATAAGCTCAGTTATGGCTGCCAATGCAGGTGGCTCCTCACCCCCAACACCGAACTCCGCCAGTGCGTATGAAACCATGAATACGGTGAAGGCAACCATGGGGTTAACCAGCTGCTTAACATAGAGTGAAGCCGCCATGCCCAGCAGCCCAACGGTGTACATGCTCATGGTGTACACGAATATCCCCTTCCTACCTAACCTATCAGTGAGCACACCCATCGTGAAGTCGCCAAGTACCACGAATACGTAGCCTATTACCACTGATAGGGGGAGTAGCCATGGAGGTATGTAGTCCTTAAAGTAATTTATGGTCATTATACCACTAGTTGAGACGAAACCCCATATTAGGAAGCCTAGGGCGAAGCTTAGGAAGATTAGGTAGTGCACGTGCCTTAACCCCTCACCTGCACTTCTACTATTCATATTTTATTGGTTACCAATAATTGATTTATAAAGGTTTCGCTGTCAGTCGCGGTCTCCCTCCTCATAAATCAGCGTGGTTCCATATTCATCACACTGAGGCCCTTAGGTACACTGGGCGTAAAAGCTGTGTGGCTATGCCACCGTGCAGCCTAGCGTAAGGGATATTTAAGGGTGTTAGAGCGTTAAGTGATGTTTAAACCCTATAACCTTGAGGAGGGGGCTTACCTGGTTAAGCTGGCTAGGAGGGCTGTTGAGGAGTTCATAAAGAGTAGGCGCGTACTAAAGCCCCCTGAGGATACACCCAGCAGACTGCTTAAGGATAACTACGGCGTCTTCACAACCATAGAGACTGTTAAGGAGAATGGAACCACCGAGCTGAGGGGTTGCATAGGCTTCCCGAGGGGTAACGTAAACACGGCTAGGGCCACCATAAACAGCGCCCTGGCCGCAGCCTTCGATGACCCCAGGTTTGCGCCGCTTGACCCTAGCGAGCTCGACTCGGTGTTGTTTGAGGTTAGTGTGCTTAGCCCACTTGAGGAGGCTAGGTTTAGCTCACCCAGGGAGCTGGTTAACATGGTTAAGGTCGGCGTTCACGGCCTGGTCGTAGAGAGGGGGATGTACAGTGGCTTACTCCTACCCCAAGTGCCTGTTGAGTACTGCTGGGACACGGTAATGTATCTGGATGAGGCCTGTGAGAAGGCTTACCTAAGCCCGGAGTGTTGGGCTGAGGAGGGTACCAGGGTTTATGTTTATGAGGCGCAGGTTTTCAGGGAGAGGAGGCCAAGGGGCGAGATTTATGAGCGCAACCTACTTGAGGAGTTGAACAGGTGTCATTTTGAGGAAAGGTAGTTGTTGATGAGGCTTCTAGCCACATTAACCTCAACCATTGATAATGGCCTACTGGACACCAACGCGCATAAGGTACCCTTGTTAATGGGCATTACGTATACGTTATCATTACCCTTAACAATACTCAACAGGCCTAAGCTATCCCTAATAACCATGGATATGTAATCCCTTAGGGACTCGAAGTCGTATTCACCACTACCCTCAGTAACGTTCATACTTGAGGCATCGATTAGGGCTACCGCATTCACGTTAATCATATCCCTAACCTCGGTTAAACTTGATGGGGCGTAGCTAATCATCATAACCGGAGTCTCCTGAACAACTGCCTGTGGGACAACTGATTCACTTATCCTTTTATTAATCTCACTAACTATTATGGTTAGATTCTCAATCCTACTGATTAATTCCTCCCTAAGTGAATCTATGGTTGACTTATTCACCTGTGGGTTAGCCGCCATACCACCACTCCCGGTGCCCTGCTGTATGTTTATATTGCTTAAATTAACGGAACCACCCTTGGTTGGCTTCACCCCACCCCTCCTGCCCCCTCTAGCCACCAGTAGAATAATCACCACTACGGCAACCACTGCTACTATTATTAGAATTAGGCTGACTAGGTTCATTAATTATTCGGTTTATCTGGGTTAAATATAAATGTATTGTTTCCTGGTTGATCTCAACAGGAGTAAGGCCGATCAGGGTTAGGTTGATGACCAAACGTTAATACTCGCTGACATGGCCGAGAAAGCGTTGAACCAGATTAAGGAATTGGTGATTGAGTTAATTAGGGATAAGGTGGGGGAGGATAAGGCTAGGCGAATTGCGGATAAACTCGTGGGTGGGTACTACACCCACGATTACCCAATCACCGTGGAGCAGCTTAGGGAAATGGGATTAAGCGTATCCACAAATATACCGCCAGAGGTTTACGAACTAATGATTCTTTACCCACAGGCACGCGCAAACAGGCCAGGCATCGAATACTTGCCATACCCAATAATCCCAAGGCCAACAACTAGGGAAGGAGAGAGAAGATGACAAGATAACGTTAATGCAGTATAATGGGTAGTGTCGGTATTATGAACATGAACATTATTGATAAGCCTAGGCCAATGCTATGAATAACCTTACCACTCAATATCGATGTGGATACGGCCGATATTAATAAGGCCAGTGTTGGTACGTGGTAGCTAAACGGTGCCCTGACCGTGACGGCACTTAGGGAACCTGAGAGCACACCATTGACGAACTCCACGAATTCCACTAGGGCAATGTAACTGATTGGTATTAGGACTCCGTAAATTACGTCATCCCTGAACATGGCCTTTAGTTGAAATACAACGGAGTCGACTATCCTAGCCGCCCTGGTCACGAAGTAAGGTGCACCGACACTATAGGCTAGGTCCCTTACCCTGGAGAACTCCCGCTCAATTGTAGATGAACCCACTATCACCCTTGGGTTAGGGTTCCAGGTTAACTCAAGTATAGGCTCCGTTATCCTACCCTCCAGGTTAATCATAAGCCTTAGGAAGCCTAGAAACTGGGGTAAGTATAGCGTGGAGAAACCCAGCGAGAAGGCTATTAATGAATATGGGGCATTATGAGTAATCACATACACTACTAATGCTGACGCAAGGCCAATTACCGTGGGCTTAAGGTAATCGTACTCGTAAATCTTAGGCTGATTAAGGTGGATAATGGGGATTAGGAGCAGTGGCATTAACAGTAGGAGCAGCCCGGCAATGCCGATGCCTATTAACATTACCATCAACGCCTCAACCATGATCAAAGCCATTACGAGGACCAGTATGCTTAAATTAACCTCGCTACTCATCCTTCTCCAATCCTCGACAATATTGCTGAACCTCTGGACCAGGAATTCGAAGTAAGCGTCGTAGCTTATGCCACTCTGCTCATAATGCCTAGCCATGGTTAGTAGGAGTTTACCAGCCTTAGTCAATTCGACGTTATCGCCAATGAGCCTAACGGCCTCATCACTACCAACCAGTGGTGACATAAGCACTAGTAGCATTAAATTAACCACGTCCCTTAACCTCATGGCGGTCACCCACCTCCACATTATTAATACCCAATGCATGTAGGCTAATATTAAAGGTAACTTAACCCTACAGAGCTAAAGCCTAAAAATAACACATAATCCCCTTACGCATTGTCAATCGTAAAACACAACAAGCCAATGAGAATAGCGAGCCTCGCCCTTTAGGGTTGGGTTTAATAGTAGTGGGGCAACTCCACCCTTAGAAGGGGTGGGGAAGAGTCATATCCATAACTTGATCAAACCTTTAGTAGAGTATGGCGCATCTCACAACTCGAAGCCGCCAATAAGTGGTAGTGCTGTATTATTCCTTAAGATGGGGTAATGGCACCAGCTGGGAAACACTTATAAACCCTTATAATTATCGTGGCCTGGTGGGATCATCCCACTACCCCCTGTCCTGGAAGTAGTGGACATTTCCTTCAGCTACAGGACAGAGAGGGGGCCTCTACACGTTCTTAGGAATGTCTCGTTCACCGTTTATGAGAAGCAGTACGTATCAATAGTGGCGCCTACTGGCACCGGCAAAACCACGTTGTTAAGGATAATAGCTGGGTTGAGGAAGCCTGATAGTGGTAAGGTGCTTTTAATGGGTGAGGAGGTTAGGGGTCCAACACCTAAAATATCCATGATATTTCAGGACTTCGCCCTCTTCCCCTGGCTAACAGCCCTGGAAAATGTTGAAGTAGCGTTACTTCACAAGAGGCTCAGTAAGGATGAGAGGATTAAGCTAGCTAGGAGGTACCTTGAACTGGTTGGTTTAGGGGCCTTTGAGAACTACTACCCAAGGGAGTTGAGTGGTGGGATGAAGCAGAGGGTCGCCATAGCTAGGGCGTTAGCAGCTCAACCAGTGCTCCTTCTGATGGATGAGCCGTTTGCCAATTTGGATGCCATAACCGCAGAGGGTCTTAAGAGCGAGATATACAACATGGTTTTTAACGAGGAGTCCACCGTTAAGGCTATAGTGATGGTTAGTCATAACCTGGAGGAGGTTATTGAACTCAGCGATAGGGTAATCATACTCGGTGGTAGGCCAGCCACCGTGATATCCGACGTGAGTATAGATTTACCTAGACCCAGGTCACCTAGGGATAAGGAGTTCCAGGACTACCTAGACCTGCTTTACGGAGAAATCTCAAAGTCCATGGAACTCGCTGGCATAGCTAAGACTTAAGGGCCAGGGGATCTTAATGGTAACCCTCAGTATTGTCGTTATATCACTGTTAGCGTCGTTAGCAACCATGGCCAGGGTTGCGGCAACCTTAATGATTTCCGTAGTCACAGGTTGGTTCCTCGGCTACGCAGCGGCTAAGAGTGGGATGGTTGAGAGAGTGTTTCTATCCGTAACGCAAACCCTAGAGTCAGTACCAGTCATCACCTTCTTCCCCATAGTCCTAGTGTTCTTCATAAGCAGGATAGGGGGCTACCTCGGCGTTGAATTAGCCGTCGACTTCCTAGTTTTCACGGCGGTGGTTTGGAACATTTGGATTGGTGAATACGAGTCGATAAAGACCGTGGCCCAATCCCTCGAGGATGTAGTCAACATGTATAGGTTATCATTCATCTCCAAGTTCACTAAACTGTACATACCAGTAACGATACCGAGGGTGGCCGGCAACATACTTGTGAGCTTCGCTGATGCATTATTCTACATAGTGGTTAGTGAAGTCGTAACCCTAGGGACCAGGAGTTACGGTGTTTTCGGGATAGGGGCTTTAATAGCAGGTTGGACCAGTGAGGGGGAATGGGTCAATGCCATAACGGCATTAATAGTATTGATAATATTAGTCACCGTGGTCGTCTTCCTGGTGCTTAGGCCCTTCGTGAACTGGGCGGTTAAGTATAGTTATGACCCGTATGTTGAGGTTACTAGGGTTGGGGCTAGGAGGCAAACCACAAGCAGATTGAGGGCATCGCTCAGTAGGAATATTAGATACGTTAGGAGGGTTATGGCCGTTGAACGGGCTACCTTACCGGTTTTCGTTAGGGCGACCGGCTACTCAATATACCACAGGTTGGCCATTAGGCCGAGGCCAGTGGGCATTTTAACGAAAATGGAGAGGTATGTGGCCATTGGCGTGGGTTTATTGATCCTGGCCCTGGTGGCCTATGGCATATACTCCTCCTGGGAAACCACCTGGCTACCCATACTCATCAACATATATAATAATTGGGTAACCTACCTCTACTACCTGGGCCTTGACTGGCTTAGGGTTACTATAGTCACCATAGCCTCAATAGCGGTGGCTGTGCCGGTTAATTACCTTATGGTTACTAGGCCTAGGGTTGAAGCCATACTACTACCTGTGCTTGAAGACTTGGCATCAATACCTGTATCCGCCTACCTACCCCTAGTGGCAGTGCCCTTCGTAACAATCATGGCCATTAGGCTTGGGTTAACTGCGTCACTTGAGCTACTGGTCCTCATAGTGGCCTTCCTGAGCACGGCTTGGTACGTGATATACAACATGTACGTGGGCATGAAGACCATACCAAGGAGTCTATGGGATGTTGCAAACAATCTAAACCTATCCACCTGGCATAAGTTAACTAAACTAGCCATACCGGGAGCGATGCCGGCCACGATAACTGGGTTAGCAAGTACCGTTGGCTCAACCTGGGGTGGCCTTGAGATTGCCGAGTATTTCCAGAGTATTAACGGTAAGGTGTACATGGTTCACGGCTACACGGCACTCATGGATTACTACACGGCTGTGGGCAATGTAGTGGGGTTAGAGGCAATGAGCCTCATATTGGCTGTGAACGTTATACTGGTCAGTATATTCCTATGGAGGAATCTGTTCGCACTGGCTAGGCGCAGGTACCGTATGGAGGGTGCCATAACCCTATAACCACACCCAGTGATCAATGGGCCTGTTAGGGACGCGCCGCAGCACTAACGGTGGTTAATTAACCTTAAACATACTTCGCCTTTCAATAATTTAAAGCTTAAAAACTGAGTACACATGGTCTCGGGTTAGGTATGGCTAGGAGGGGTGGCACTGTCAAGTGCGCGGTATGCGGGACTGTGGTTAAAGGAGGGGTTAGTAGGCCTTATGGGGGTTACGTATGCCATAGGTGCCTAATGGCTGGTTTGAAGATAGCGGCTAGGTTAATGGGTGCTTAAGATGGGGGTTATAGCCATAAGTGGACAGGTGGCCAGCGGCAAAACCACCGTGGCCAGGCTCCTGGCGGATAAGCTTGGCTACAGGTTCATTTCAGTGGGTGAGGTTTTCAGGAAGATAGCGGCGGAGAGGGGGGTAAGCCTAATTCAGCTTCATGAACTGGCGGAGAGGGACTACAGCATTGACCGCTACGTCGACCAAGTGTCGATTGATGAGGCTAAGAGGGGTAGGGTTGTGGTTGAAGGTCACCTAGCCGCATGGATCATTAAGGACTACGCTGATGTTAAGGTGTACCTTAAGGCTGATTTAAAAGCCAGGGCAGACAGGTTGGCGCGTAGGGAGGGTATTAGCATTAACGATGCCGTTAATGAAATTAAGGTTAGGGAGGAGTCCAACAGGAGGAGGTACATGGCGATTTACTCAATAGACACCAACGACCTATCAATATTCGACCTGGTCGTTGATACAACGTTAATAAACATAAACGATACGCTGGACATAGTCGGTAGCTACGTAGTGAAGGTCCTTAAGGCTAAGGGTAAGCTTTAACCTAACCCCAGTCCAATGTGCCTCGCCTTAACCTAACATTGTTTATGGTAACCCATCACACGGACTTACCCCTTCTTCACCTCGAACTGTGAATTTCGTCTTCATCATCACCGCTGGTTAATGCTTTAAAAGTCGTTTCAGGTGCCTTAAGCATGCTTCTATGCGGTGAAATGCACTACTTCAGGATTCCTAGGGGGCTTTGGATGGACAGGCTGCTTAAGCTTAAGATGGCTGGCTTAAACTGCCTCAACACGTACTTCGCCTGGAACCTCCATGAACCTGAACCTGATGTGTTTGACTTTTCGGGCGAGAAGGATGTGGACCTTTACCTAAGCATGGCCGAATCCCTCGGGCTCAGGATAATAGCCAGGGTTGGGCCTTACATATGCTCAGAGTGGGATAATGGTGGCCACCCAGATTGGCTCATAAGTAGGGGCCTAGTGCCGAGGAGCCTAGACCCATCATACTACCCGTACGCCGAGAGGTGGCTTAGGGCAATACTCCCCATTATCGTCAAGCACCAGGGGCCTAGTGGTGGCATTGAGATTGTTCAACTGGAGAATGAGTACTTCTGGGGTGACGCACCATACCATATGAAGCTTGCCGAGTTGGCTAGGCAACTTGGCGTAACGGCTAAGCTATACGTCAACGTGAATAGGTTCGTTAGGAACACGATTTACACGGATGCCCTCGACCTCTACCCAGACCCATGGGACCTAAACCAGGTGGTAGGGGGGATTAAGGACTTGGTGGAGACGCAGGGGGGTAGGCCTAAGATACTTGAGTATGAGGGTGGCTGGTTCTCAACAATAGATAGGCCACTACCCACCAGTAGGGGTAGCTTCCCACCTGACTGGACTAGGATGCTATTAGCCACTGCGTTGGCTTATGGTTCCGACGTTGTGAGCTTCTACATGTTCCACGGAGGCACAAACTTCGGGTATTGGACTGGAAGGTGGATAACGACCACCTATGATTATGAGGCCTCAATTAGGGAGTGGGGTGAGTTGAGTGATAGGTACTATAAGGTTAAGTTGGTTACGCCACTGGCCGAGTTCATCGATGGTAGTGAAACTGAGAGTGAACATTTCGATAATGGTAGGTTACTCGTGGTTAGGAGGAGGGGTGACTTGAGGCTAATGTTCTACATTAACAATACTGAGTCTGAGTGGGTTGACGGTAACGTTAGGGTTAGGTCTAGGGGTGTTAAGGTTGTTCCACGTAACCTAAACGTTAAGGGTGTCACCATCACTGAAACAAACCTAAGCTTACTAACCGTGAGTGATGGCGATGTGTTGCTTTACGGGGATGAGGGTGAGGGTTTCAGCATTAGGCTAAGGAATGGTGTGGTTAAGTCATGCACTAACGTCGAGCACCGCCCAGAGGGTGACACCGTTGTGTTGAGTGGTAGGGTGCCCAGTGAACTAGGTGGCTGCTTAATTGAGGGTAAGGGTGTTGTTAGGGTTTTGGTGCTAAGTGAACTATTTGCCTCAAGGACCTGGTTCCTAAACGGGTACTACGTACCATCAAACATCTACCTAATTAGGGATGGGGACTACAGTAACCTTACAATTGAGGCCAAGGAGGGTGTTAACGTAGCCTACCTACCCTTCAAGTCGAGTTTAGGCAGATACATGCCTGAATTGGACATGACCAGGGTTGAACTTAAAGTCAACATTGAGGAGCCTAAGGTATCAATCACAGGCATTAGCAGGGGTACAGTTAACGTTAAGCACATCATGGAGTTAAACGGCATTAAGCCCCTTGAGGAGTTGGGGATATTTAAACACGGCGTGTACACGTATGATACTAGGGTTGAGTCAAGCGGCTTAATAGGTCTTGTTGTTCACGACTACGCCGTGGTGGTTAACAATGGTAAGGTTGTTACCGATGTGTTCATTTACGTTAAGGCTAATGTGAACCCAGGTAGCTTGAGGATTATTGCAGAATCCACAGGCCACCCAAACGATGGCGCATTACCATTCTTCACCGGGTTGCAGTCACCTGTACTGCTTGGTTACGGTGGCAGTGTCACGGTTGGTTCGTGGGAATACGGTTTACTCGACTTATCAGGGAGACTTAAGCCCGGTATTGCAACAAACTACAGTCACACAGCCGTGATTAATAGGGAGATTAGGGAGTACCTACCCAATGTTAAGTGGGTTAAGGACGTTAGCGAATTAGGTAAGCCGAATAATGCCGTGGTTTACTACAGGTCGAGGATTCACATTGACGGTAAGAGACACGTTGTGCTCAGGATCAGTGGGCATCCAGGCATAATCATAGTTTTCATCAATGGTGAGGAGGTTTACAGGGGCCATGGTGATAGGCCATTTGAAACCACCGTGTATGGCGGCTTGAGGGAGGGTGACGTTGAGGTGGTGATTGCCGTGCTTAGGTATAATATTAAGAGTATTGACCCAAGTCCCGGGAAGGTTGAGGTTGACCTGTGGAACAATGCGCTAGCTAACTACAGCCTAGGCATTATGGAGCTTGGTGAGGCCAGTGGGCAGGCTCAATTACCATTGAGTATAAGTGAACCAGCTACCGTTAAGCTTAGGTTCACCGTGAATAAGCCAAGCGACGTCAATTCACCGCTCTACGCCGAGTTAAGTGGGAGGGTGCATGCGTTAATATACCTAAACGGTAGGTTAATAGGTAGGTATTACCCAAGAGGCTCACAGTCAAGGTTCTACCTACCTGAACCATACCTAACAGGTGAAAACGAGTTAACAATAATGGCCACCCCAGCTGAAGAGGGCGCGACACTAAACGTAGCGATTAGGCCATATATGCTGACCAAGATTATCCAACTAAGACCTTAAAAACACATACGTATGGTATCACTCCAGTTTATCTTCACCACTCTTAGCCATTTGTGGCTCAACGCATAGCATCACCAGTACCCTGAGGGCCTCAACCCTGCCGAGTGGATCCTCAGTTAACCTCCTCTCAGCCATGGAAACAATATCGGCGTCATTAAGGCATTGGAGGGCTACAAGTAGTAAGTGGCCGCTTAGTCTCCTCCTGGCTATGGCCCTAGCCTCTTTAACTATATTCTCAATGCCCACTCAGCGATGCGTGCATGGTTACTTAATTTAGCTTACAGTTAAGTTGGGGGTTATGATAAGTAACTTGGCCTTACTTGGTGAGGGAATTTAAACTGGGTGAGTAGCACTTGGTTTTGCGCCATTAGGCTAATAGGCCCCTTAGGTACCTTAGGTATAGTGGCAGTATTTCATCGCCGGGTTCAAGCTCAGGGTGCCACTTCTTCTCCCACTCCACGGAGAGGTAGCCATTGTAACCTATGTTCCTCAGGTAGTCCACGACCTTCTTAATCGGAACCAGGCCCTCCGGGTCATCGGGTCTCGTGTAGCGTATCTTACCACCTATCCTCTTGAAGTTCTTAACGTGAACATGCCGAATCCTACCCTTCACAAGTTCAAGGACAGCGTCAAGGTTCTCCCCAGCTGCGACTACATTTGCGAAGTCGAGTAGTATGCCCACGTCTTCGTCGAGGTCCTTCATCAACTTACCTAAGTTAACCACCCTAACCCAATCATCGTGGGTTTCCATTAGTATCAAGACCCCGTTATCATTGGCGAATTTAACCAGCCTATTGAGTGAGTCAACTATTCTTCTAGCCGCCTTATCAACATCATCAATGACCCTGCCACCGTAAACCCTAACCCCTGGGGCGCCTAGTTCACGGACAATTAGTATTAGGGTCCTCAATACTTCCTCATTCCTGGCTCTCTCCTTATCATCAGGCATTGAGAATGATGCGTAGCCGGCTAGGTCACTTAACTTAACTCCTGAGGACTTGATTAACTCTAGTTCAGGCTTGGGTACGGGGTAGATTGGCCTTAGGTGCTGCCCATCATCAGCAACCCTCAGCTCTAAGCCATCATAGCCAAACCTCCTAACCCTCTCAAGCACCTCGCCTAAGGTTAACTCTGGGTAGGCTAGGCTGGTGAAGGCTATCCTCATATCACGTACACCTGGTTTAGGGGCAGTTTAATAACCTGGTTGGTGTTTGATGACAAGTATATTGCTTTAATTATCTCAAGGCTCTTCATACCCTCATACCCATTCACCGGGAATTCCCTACCCTCACGTAGCGCGTTAAGGAAGCTACTGAAAAGTAACTTATGTAGGTTCTCAGTCTGTGTTACGGTATCCCTCTTTAACTCTTGGCCAGCCCTCTGAACACCCCCCTGATTCGTGGCTAGTAGCGTAATCGACCTGTCGGTTATCTCCAACTGCCCCTCTGTTCCATAGATCCTAATCACCCTAAATTGAACGTTACTAGGCTGTGTCGAGACCGAGACCGTTAACGAACCCAAGGCCCCATTCCTGTATCTAAATACAGCCACTGCGTTATCCTCAACGGTTATTGATGGGTGTGAGGCGTTGGTGTAGAAGCCGGCCACGTCACTAACCTCACCGCCAAACCAGTACATCAGGTCCACTGTGTGTATGCCCTGGTTAGTTAGGGCGCCGCCGCCCTCAGTATCCCACATACCCCTCCAACTCCTGGCCAACTCATCCCTATTGTAATACGTCTTCTCATCCCTCCACCACATCATCCTTGCCTCAATTAGGAACACCTTGCCTAAGCCACCACTGCTAACAATGGACCTGGCCTTAACTATGTCTGGGGCGTACCTCTCCTGAAACACCACACCCAGCTTGACGCCATTCCTCTCAGCCTTCATCACCATCTCCCTGGCGCCGGCCAGCGTGGTTGCCATGGGCTTCTCCACTATGACGTGCTTATGATACTCCATTGCATATATAGCCTGGGGGGCGTGCAGGTATGATGGTGTCGCTATGGTCACAACATCAACCTCAGGATCCTTAACCAGTTCATCAATGGTGTAGTACGCCTTAGCGCCAAGCTGCCTGGCAACATCATCAGCCCTAGCCCTAACCTGGTCAACAACCGCCGTTAACCTGACCCAGCCGGTTTCCTGCTCAAGCTCCTTAATAGCCCTCGCATGGACAATGCCAATAGCCCCCAGCCCCACCACACCTACACCTATTTTACTAAGCATGGCACTAATGACTACTTGAGCTTTTAAGCATTGCCTAAGTATAATAAACTGGAAAATTAAACCCAGGGATGGTAATCATTCTTATGTTAAATGTACAGCATGCACACTGTAAGCGCACTACTTTATATAGGGGGCTATCGCAGTACTTATCGATAGGTATGTTTAAGGTGGGGGTCATTTCAGATGAGGTTTCCCAAGACTTTGAACATGCACTAAGGGTTATCTCGGAACTGGGGGCTACCCACGTGGAGATTAGGGATCTTTGGGGGAAGAATGTTTACCAGCTAAGCGATTCAGAGCTTAATGAAGTTAAAAGTCTCGTTAATAAGTATGGTCTTGAGGTGTCTAACCTGGACTCATTCATATTTAAAACCTACATTAATGATGAGGAATCCATCAGGCAGCATATAGACGCACTTAAGAAGGTCATGGAGTTGTCCAAGAAGCTTGACCTAGGCTACACAAGGATTTTCACGTTCTGGTGGCAGGGTGAGTTAAACCAATACTTAACTAGGTTAGTTGAGAAGTTTCAACCAGCAGTGGAGCTGGCGGAGAGGGAGGGTGTGTACCTTGTCGTTGAGAATGAGTACAGCTGCATAGTGGGTACGGGTAGGGAGGCTAGGGAATTTGTGGATAGGCTGGGTAGCAGGTATGTTAGGGTTCTTTGGGACCCTGGAAACGCCTTCTTCGCCAGGGAGACACCCTACCCAGGTGGCTACAGTATGGTTAAGGGCCTGGTGATGCACGTCCACATCAAGGACGCCGTGGTGGAGAATGGACACTACTCATGGAAACCAGTGGGTAAGGGTATGATCGATTACCTAGGCCAATTCAAGGCCCTCATTGATGATGGGTATAATGGCGTGGTTTCGTTGGAGACCCATTATGCGCCTAACGGTGATAAGGAGAGGGGTACTAGGGAATCGTTTAACGGTATTGTTGATGCCCTTAGGAGACTTAACGTGGCTGATAGGGTGTTGAATTTTAAGAGGTGATAGGTTACTGTGCTTAACACCCTGGACCTTGAGTAATCCTTAACGTGAACAGTAAGCACCCTGCCACTGTGCAAGTGGCTACTGGTTCATTGGCTTCACTGGCTGGCTCATGGGTGTCTTACTGGTTTGTTTGGGTGATGTTGAGTTCTACTGCATTACCCATTGTGAAACCTCCCTAGGTTTACTGGTTTTTGCCTAACGCTGGGTAGCGGGGAGTTGAGGTTGTTTAATTGCAACTTGCGTAATCAACCATGTAGCGGGTTTAAGAGTGATGTGCGTTAACAAGGGGGTCATGAAGAGTGCGATTATGCATACCTGCTCTTACTAAAAGGTTTATGTCAATTTTAGTATGGGCAGGATGAAGTGGCGGGGACTTGATTGCTTAATTTTTGCGTTGAGGGGAGTATTAATTAAGATGTTGCGTTTAACCTTAAAGGTGTTGATGCATGTCATTGGATGTTGTGTCTCTTGGTGAGTTGCTTGTGGAGTTTGTTAGGAGGGAGAGGGATGTTATGCATACTGTGCCGGGGGATTATGTGGGCCCTTTCCCTAGTGGTGCACCCGCTATAACTATTGATAGCTGTGCCAGGCTTGGCTTGAGGTCTGGTTTCATAGGTGTTGTTGGTGCTGATGATTTTGGTGAAATGCTTGCATTGAAACTTAAATCCGACGGCGTCGACACCTCTAGGATTAGGGTTGATGAGGGGTCAGCTACGGCTATGGCTTTTGTTGCCTATAGGTCTGATGGCAGCAGGAGGTTCGTATTTACACTGAAGTCCTCGGCATCAGCAAGGCTCTCACTGGTTGATGTGGACCCAGAGTATGTGGCTAAGGCTAGGGTCCTCCACATTTCCGGGTCCACAATGTACATAAGCAAGTCCTCTCGTGAAGCCTGCATGAGGGCTGTAGAGGTGGTTAAGGGCAGTAATACTATCATCACCCTGGACCCCAATATCAGGTTGGAGTTAGAGTCCCTGGAGAGAATTAGGGAAGTGATGAGGGAGGTAATTAGGCATGTCAATATACTCCTTGTGGGTGAGGATGAGCTTTTAATGATTACAGGGGTCAATGATATTAGCTTAGCGATACGTAGGGCATTTGAGTGGGGTTTGGACATGGAGATGGTTGTTGTTAAGAGGGGTAGGAGAGGCTCATTAGCGGTCACGAGCCATGGTGAAGCTGTTGAAGTGCCAGCGTTCCCTGTTAGGGAAGTTGACCCCACGGGTGCTGGAGACGTTTTCAACGCCGCATTTATCTACGGAGTCTTAAAGAATTGGAAACTGGATAAAATCCTCCTCTTCGCAAACGCTGCAGGAGCCATTAAAGTTGGGAAGGTGGGGCCTATGGAGGGGCCTAAATCCTACAATGAGGTAGTTGAATTCATTAAAGAGAAAGGGTATACATTTTAATGGTGAAACAATAACCACACCAAGTGTGAAAGCAATTCCGACATGAATCGCTTAAACATGATGTCTTAACATACATGAACATGGCAAAGGAGCCGCATACACCTATCTACGCAGACCCTGTTAGAAAGGTATCATTGTTTTCCTTTAAGCCGGTAACTCATGGGTTTTAGCCGTATTGAATTTTAAGGGTGATTAGGCTACTGTGCTTAGCATGTTCCTTAGGTTCTTTAGGCTAACCTTAACGGTTTCGATGGGCGGCTTGTATGGGTACTCCTCATTCTCAATGATTAGCCACTCAGTTCCACCGTACTTCCTCAGGGCGCCCAGTATCTCAACCCAGTTCAACTCACCCTCACCAACGGCCACATTATAGCCCTTGCTCCTTGAGTAATCCTTAACGTGAACAGTAAGCGCCCTGCCGCTGTACCTCTTAATCAAGTCGACAATGTCGCTGTTACTTAAGCCAGCCCTATAGGCATGGCCCAGGTCTATTTGGGCTATGACACCGCTGTTAGTATTGCTGAAGACTAGGTGGAATGGTAACTCACCCTCCACTGGTTGGAATTCAAGCCAGTGGTTGTGGTAGCCTATCCTCATGCCGAAACCGCCCAGTATCCTCGACCAGTCATTAAGCATACCCGCAAACCTCAACCAACCAGCCCTCCCCCTCCTCCACTCCTCAGGTACACCCGGTATTATCAGGTTCCTATTCCAAAGCAGCCTATTGTACTCAATGGTCTTATTCAACTCCTCCCCAATGAAGCCGTTAACGCCTATGTGGGCCCCAGCCACCTCTAGGCCAACCTTATCTAGGAACTCCCTCCACTCCAACGCCGACTTACCGTAGAAGCCCGCGAACTCAACCCCATCAAACCCAGCCTCCGCAACCTCCCTCACAGTCCCGAAGGGGTCCTTGGGCATATCATCTCTGAGCGAGTACAACTGCAAACCAACCTTCAACTTGGCCACTACTCACCACCCCATCGACTCATAAACCCACTGCGGAATATTAACACTCACCTCCCTACCAGCCTCAGCGGACTTGTAAATGGCCTCAATTATGGCCGTTGTCAGTAACCCCTGTTCACCCGTGCAGGCTGGGTATGGCGCCTTAGCCCCACCCTTAACTATGGCGTCTATGAACGCCTTATCCTCAAGGGCGTAGGCTGACTGCTGCTGGCCAATCATAGGCGTTGATGTTACGTACTCCTCATCAACACTATGTATGTAGCTTATTGAATTACCACTATAGTGCAACCCACCCTCAGTGCCAATTATGGCTACCTCATGCCTATCCTCATTAATGTAGGTGGCCCAGGTGGCCTCAATATACATTGTTAAACCATCTTCAAACCTAACAAGGCCCATGGCGAAGTCCTCAACATCCATTGGAGCCGTGTATGCGAACTGCGATGTAATTGGGACCGGGTAATCCATCCTCATGTAGGTTTTGTCGGAAAAGGCTGAGTAAACCTTACCGATAACTGAGACTGGCCTTGGGAAGTTAACCATAAACATTGTTGCATCTATAGTGTGAACACCAATATCCCACATTGGCCCACCACCGGAGTACTTCCTCTGTAGGAACGTTACCGTTGAGGGTATACCCCTCCTCCTCAGGTGAAGCGCCCTAATGTGGTAGATCCTACCAAGCCTACCATTTGTCACAAACTTCCTACCCACCTGTATGTTCCTCTGGAACCTCATATGGTGCCCAACCATAAGTATCCTCTGCCTCCTCCTAGCCGTCTCAACCATCTTGACGGCATCCTCGAGACTTATTGCCATCGGCTTCTCAGTGAGCACGTGGGCACCATTCTCAAGGGCATCAATGGCCACTGGGGCATGTAAGGCATTTGGAGTTGCTATGATAACTGCATCGGGGTTTTCCTTAGAAAGCATCTCCCTGTAATCACTGTAGAAGTTTAACTTATACTTCTCTAGGAACTCAGAAACCCTAGCCCTATCCACATCGGCGCAGGCCACGAGTTTAACATTAGGCAGCTGGACTAGGTTTGGTGCATGGGCACCTTGTACAATACCTCCACAGCCCACGAAACCAACCTTAACAACCCCAGTTTGAGGAACTGAGGACATAGTTATCTCTGATACAAATATACGCTATTTAAAAGCATTATGCCTTAAGGATACTATTCAGCTTAATGCGCCTGAATGAGCCTTAAGTTGCCTATATAGTATAATTACCCTTGCCTATAATGGCCGTTAGCCTCAACCTTTAGCTGCACGTAGCTTAACTTTAATTCCATTCAACCTGGGTGTGTTGGCGTACTTACCTTTAATGGGTTCAATTATACTGTTGATTGGTTTACCCTCGAGGTCTATTAGGCTACTTTTGTAGATAAGCACAATGCCCTTGGGTATGTTGGGGTCCTTAACGGCCTTAACCTTAACGCTACCGTACCTGCTTTCAAGAATCACCACACCCTCGTAATCGTGGATGTAGGCAATGGGCTCCAGGCTACCGTACACCTCACGGAATTGCGTATTGGTGTATAGTGGGTGTGATGAGAACACGAGGTATGCTTCACCATCCTTCAGTGGCTCAGGCTCAATTGGGCTGGGTAGCGGCAATGCGTCTGGTTCATCACTGGGCAGGTACCTAGGCGTCATTTTAACAATCTTCCTCTCCCTAAGCTCGCTCAACGTAACCCCAGCGCCCCTTATCGCCCTATCCACTGCATCCCAGGGATCCTCCTCAAGGAGTGGGTGAGTGATGCCCATTTCCCTTGCTATGGCCCTAACTAGGTCAACCTCTGTAATGCCCATTGGGGCCCTAATGGGTTCATTGTAAACCAGGTAGTTGTGCCAGTAGCTATACACGACGTCGTACTTCTCAAGGAAAGTTGGGGCTGGTATGACCACGTCGGCTATCTTGGCTGTGTCAGACCAGTACGGATCGTGAACTATCAATGTAACCCTACCCTCCCTAACAGCCTCAATAAGCCTGTCACCGCCGGGTAGTGTTAGTACTGGGTTTTCATTCCAGGCGTAAATAACGTCAAACTCACCACGTTCAATGAACTCCCCAAACTCAGCCATTGGAACCACTCTAAGTGACCTAGCCATGTGTAAACCCCTCAGGTAATTGAAGTCAATCCCCCAGCCCATGGAGTTTGAGTAATAGTACCCCCTCCTCAAGCCCACTAGGGCCGGTATCAGTGATATGAGGCCTATGGCATCCCCACCGTTTAGAGACCTGCCGAGGGCAAAGCCTATCAGGGTTACGGGTTTATGGTCGTGGTAAAACTCGGCAAGCCACTTAATTTCATCCACCTTAACACCACTCACGTCAGACAGGTAGCTTAATGTGTATTGCTTGACGTAACTGGCTAAATCCTCAAGGTGCCTCACCTTACCCTCCACAAGCCCCTCCTCTATGATAACCTTAACCACCCCGAGGGCCAGGAACACGTCAGTGCCTGGCTTAACAATAATAGCAATATCTGACTTCCTAGCCGTGTCACTGAGCCTAACATCCACAGCCACCTTCACCATCCCAGCCTTAACCAGCAGCGCCCATATGTGCGGGGCCGAGGTGCTTGCTGGGAAGGCCCAGAGGACCGCGGCCTTAAACCCCTGGAGGTCCTCGGGGAGTGCACCCATGCTTGTGCCGTAATGCACCCTTATTGCCTCATGCCCCTCCGAGGAGCAGATTGACCTATCCGTCTGTGACGCACCAAGCACGTTAAACAACCTGTCTGGGTAATACCAGGTTAACAACCCTTGATTCCCATCGTAGTCTGTACGTAGTATTCTAGCCGGGTTCCTCTTCAGCGCCTCCCTCAGCAACTTAGCCACATACTTAATAGCCTCATCGACGCTAACCTCCTTACCATCGATGTAGGCTGAGGAGACCCTATTCCTCCCATTCCTGGTTAAGTCAGCCCTACCCCTGGCACAGGTAAAGCCATTAATGGGGAACATCCTCAATGGCTCATACTTATTATTGAATATGCACGTATCGTAGCAATCCCTAGTACACGCGATCAACCCCTCCATACAGCAACTAGCCACATGTAATTGGGCTTTAAAAACCTTAAGACTGGGATAACTATCCACTCCACGCTGCAGTTACCGCCATTGAGACCCAGATTTACGAGAGTTGGATCATAAAGCTTTATTACCCTACAAACAAAACGTGAGATCAAGGTGAAGCCAGGGTGGATGTGGTCGTCAGGAGGGCCACCGAATCCGATATTCCTCAGGTAGTTGGTTTCACAAGGGACACCTTTACCTGGGGCGATTACGTGCCGAGGGTAATTAATAAGTGGGTTAAGGATGGTACAGCTTACGTCGCCTTAATTAATGAGGAGGTTATTGGTGTAGTGAACCTAGTGCTATTACCGACTGGCGTTGCCTGGCTTGAGGGTATTAGAGTCAAAGCAACCTATAGGAGGCGTGGTGTGGGCACTGCATTAACCAACTACGTCCTTAACCTAGCTAGGGTGAAGGGTGCCAGATACGCAATGCTGATGATCGCCGAGTGGAATAATGCAAGCCATGGGTTAGCCCGTAAACTAGGCTTTAAACCCATACTCAATGTACATGGAGGAGTTGTGAAGGAATCCCCAGTGCACCGTGAGACGGATCGCGAAAGGATGAGGAAGTTAATTGATGGGGCGCTGAATAAAACTGGGGGATACTTCTGCAGCGCCGTTGATCATTGGGTTTGCACGAGGGCTGACGTTAACTACGTCTTATCGGTAACGAGGGATGTTTACATTGGCGAGAAAGGGTTAGGATTTGATAGAGGCTTCTCCGTCGGACAACCCACGACACCGATAAGGATGGAAATGCTAACCACCGAGTATGGTGACTTTGAGGAGTACTTCGGCAGGTTTATAGTTTACGAACTAGCCCTATACTGACCCCTTCCCCGCCCTTGAGGGTGGGGGTTTCTTGGGGTCTTGGAGGTTACCCCGCTTTATCGGGGCTACTGAATATCCCCACGTAGTGAGGCGACCCCGCCATAAATGGCGAGGTTTGCCGTTTGTAGTATCATTGATTCGAATGGTACTCCTAGTAAGGCTTACCCAGTAAATTCAGGGCTAAGAAGGTTTTGATAAGGTAATGGCACTTGGTGGACCGGCCGGGACTTGAACCCGGGATCTCCCGCGATCCAGTGCCCAGGGGCACCGCCGAGCGGGCATCCTTCCAGGCTAGACTACCGGCCCGCCACCTAGCTTAAATTCCCCTCCCTTTTTAAGCGCTTCCCTATTGGCAATGGTCAGTACTTTTACACATTACCGTAAGACTTAGGTTACCTGGCACTGTGAAGCACTCATCCGGTTCCCCATTAATGCGCCGGTGGCTTTTAACCTCCCAGCACAGTGAAGTTATGGGAAATCAACTTAACCTTAGATAATACCTACCTAGGTGAATTGTGATGAACTGAACCACCGAGTGAATTAATGATCTAGGCCAGCAGATCTGAAACATTTTAAATAGCTAAATTATGTTTCACAAAGCTACCCTTAATAAACTTTTCCATCGTAGTGCCGATGATTGCCTTTACGATGGAAAAGTTTACATACATATGTTCTATTTCACATTTGACCGGTATGGGTAGTGAAAAGATAAGTATGATTGTCTTCTCGGGTACGGATGATAGACTAATACCAGTCGGTGTAATAACGCAGGCGGCTGCGGCTCTGGGTTACGAGGTTAACATATTCATAACGGGCTGGGCGTTAACCAAGGTACTTAGGAAGCCTGCCCAGCCTGTTTGGCCCAAGGAGTTTGAGCAAATGGTACCAGCCCTACAGCAGGGTATGGCTAGGATCAAGGCTCCAAGTTGGGTTGAGATGGTTAAGCAGGGTAAGGAGCTGGGTAAGGTTAAGGTCTATGCCTGCTCAATGATGGCTGAGGCCATGGGTCTTAAGAAGGAGGACTTCGACCCAAGCATCGTCGACGACGTAGTTGGCGTAACCACGTTCCTGGAGATGGCCAAGGGTGGGCAGGTACTCTTCATATAGGTGGTGGGCATGAGCCAGGGTAACAGGATAACGGTGGATGCAAGGGGGATTGCTTGCCCAGGTCCAATAACCGAGTTGATTAAGGCCTACAGGAACGCCAAGAACGGCGATGTAATAGAGGTTTGGGCAACTGACCCAGGCTTCGAGCCTGATGTCAAGGCTTGGATAAGTAGGACTGGCAATCAACTGGTGGAGCTTAGGAAGGAGCAGGACAAAATAATAGCGGTGATTAAGGTCACGGCCAAGAGGTGATGAATCATGGGTAGCGTTAAAAAGAGGGTAGTCATCGTTGGCGGAGGTACTGGAGGCTTAGTTTTAGCTAATAGGCTGCCTAAGGACGAATTCGAGGTAATGGTGGTGGATAAGCAGCCCTACAACTACTTCCTACCGTGGCTACTCTACATAGCCTTCAAGGGCTCTAGGAAGCCCATAAAAAGGGAGATAACAACCTTGATTAAGCCTTGGGTTAACTTCATACAGTCCGGCGCCAGGTTAATTAACCTGAATGATAGGTACGTTGAACTGGAGAACGGTAAAAGGCTAGGCTACGATTACCTAGTGGTGGCCACTGGGGCCACTGTTGACTACTCCAAGATCCCAGGTTTAAGTAAGGTAATTGACCTATACGGCAATTACCACAGTAATGAGGAGAACGCCTGGAAGGTGTGGAGGACGATTAATAGTATTAAGGAGGGTACCTTAGCGTTCATACTTGCCTACGAACGCTACAGATGCCCCCCAAGCCCACTGGAGGGTGTTTTACTAGCCGATGAGTACCTTAGGGAGATGGGCGTTAGAGATAAGGTTAAGGTTGTCTACGCCACATCATACCCAAGGCCCTACCCAGCTGAACCCATGAATGAGGTTGTTGAGCCTATATTAAAGGAGCGTGGCATTGAGGTTACCACCTTCTTCACCCTTGACAGTATTGATGCCGATAAGGGCGTGGCTTACTCTGTAGAGGGTGAGGAGCTTAAATTCAACGCCGCAATAGTCATACCACCTCACATTGGGGTTAACATTAAGTACAACCCTGATAATGTACTTGACCCAGATGGCTTCGTCCTAGCTGATAAGGATACCAACAGGATTAAGGGATTCGACGACGCCTTCGTTATAGGCGATGCATCCGCACTACCAGTAGCCAAAACCGGGGTAACGGCGCACCTGCAGGCTACAGTGGTGGCTAAGATACTCACAGGTGGCTATGCACGTAACACGGGTAGGACCCACTGCCCCTTCGACATGGGCTACGGCTTAGGCACATTCGTCATAAGCGATGGTACCCATGGCACCGTTAAGTACCCACCTAATAGGGTTAATCACCTGTTTAAGATGGCCTTCGCCTCATCATACTGGAGTATGCTTAAGTACCCTGAATTGTGGGATCCATTAATGGAGGCTTACTTCAACGCAACTGCACCTGAAAAGCTAAAGAACATTTACGGGTAATAACTATGAGTAGTTTAAAAGCCCAGGTCAACGTGCCTATTATGACGAGTGAATCAAGTGAGGATAAGTTGGCTAGTTTAATAAGCATGGAGAACCTTGATGCCGTAAGTAAACTGGTGTCAATAGCTAAAAGGCTCAATGAACTAGGCCTACTCGACCTAGTCAACGATCTGCTGAGTGATGAAGAGTTCCTGAGGGAGGTGTTCAACCAGCTACTAACCACAGATAACGTAGTCCTCCTGGCTAACATGGAGAACCTAGTCAAGCTACTGGCAAAGTTAAGCGATAGGAAAATGGTTGAGCAACTAACTAAACTGTTAACATTACTAGGCATGCTTAGTGATAGTGGATTAGTTGATTCAATGGGCGCCCTGTTGAGTAATGGCGATGCCATAAAGGCTATGCAGGACTTGGTTGCGTCAATAGGTGACTCGCTACCCCTATTATCAAAGGTTAAACTCAGCGAGGCGGTCAAGGCAGCTGTCGAGTCGGTCAAGGCTGGTGAATCCGTATCAGTGGTGGCACTGCTCAGGAAGCTGATGACTGATCCAAACGTTAAGAGGGGTTTATTATTCATCGTGGGGTTCCTTGAGGGCGTTGGAAAACAGTTAAGCCAATAGTTTAAAAACACCGTTAATTTACATCTTCACCATATGGGTAGGGTGGTTTTATTCGATGAGCATTCAAGGGATTTGGGGCCTAACGTGGCGGCTAGGATAAATGCCAATGCCAGTGAGGTGACTCACAAATACTTCCCTGATGGTGAGCAGTACGTTAGGGTCACTACCAAGCTTAATGGTGATGATGTTCTTTACGTGACCAGGCTGTACCCTAACCAGGACCAGGGGTTAATCAGGGTCATGCTGCTTGTGGATGCCGTTAAGGGGCTTGGAGCGTCCAGGATAGGGTTATTCATACCCTACATGCCCTACGCCAGGCAGGATAGGAGGTTCCTTGAGGGTGAACCAGTGAGCATAAACGTGCTGTTGAACACCCTTAAGAACCTTGGGGTGGATTACCTGTACGTGGTTGATCTTCACAAACCCCAGAGCCTTAACGGGTTTAATGGCTTCATAAACCTTAAACCGTTTAAACTATACGCCGAAGCCCTGAGGGGTTTAGGGAACCCCGTCGTTGTAAGCCCTGACTTGGGCTCCCTTTGGAGGGCGCAAGAGTTAGCCAATGAACTTGGGGTTGAGTACGACTACTTGGAGAAGCATAGGGATAGGTATACGGGTGAGGTTTCATTCACATTGAGGAGCATAAATGTTAAGGGCAAGGACATAGTCATAATTGATGACATAATATCCACGGGGGGAACTATAATCGGCGCTGCTAATGTACTCAGGGGGATGGGTGCGTCAAGCATCACTGTGGTGGCCACCCACTGCATAATGATAGGTGAGGCCGAGGCCAAGTTAAGTAGGGCCGTTGATAAGGTTTACTGTAGTAATTCAATACCCGGCAAGTACTCCGTGTTCGACGTGGCACAGCTACTACCACTATGATGATTGATGTTAAGGTGCATATTAAAAGGATATTAAACTATTAAGGGGCAGTTTCAGTTTTCATAGCTATTCGTGGCGCTTATTTTCATTGATGCCTAAGGCATCGCATCTATAAATCCAGCCCAAATACCCCTAATTGTGCCCCTGGGTTTCCGAGACCCGCAGAGCTAGGAAGCCCATGGCGACGGGTGGGGAGCCACTGCGGTGAGGGGGCCCAGGGAGACCATTGAGAGGTAGATGGCGGTTCATCATTCCCCGCCATCTACTGAGAAACAGTTGCCGTTACCATTTCTATATGTTAATGTCTAACGCTGCTGTTAACCATTTTATTGAAAACACCTTGTTCGTTGATGGCCTTATCAGCCTCCTCCAAATCCTTAAGCGTGTCTATCGACTTCCAGTAAACGTCACTGTACGATACCCCAAGAAGCTTCTTATCCCTAGCCAGCCTGGGGAACGTGTGAACCTCAATGTCCCCCTTCTCAGGTAGGTAATCCTTAATCAACTTCCTTAGGGCATACACGCCGGCGTTTATGAGGTAGGGCAACTGCGGCTTCTCCTGGAAGTTAACTATGAACCCCCTCTCATCAACCTGAACTATGCCGTATGGACTCCTGAGGGGTGTCAATGCAATGGCGCCGATTGCGTCATTGCTGAGCGCATTTAGTAGCCTACCTACACCAAGGTTAGTTATTATGTCACCATTGACTACTATGAAGTATTCATCGTTAATGTACTTCAATGCATTCTTAATAGCGCCACCAGTACCCAGGGGTTCACGCTCCACGCTGTAGTATACCTTAACGCCGAACTGGGAGCCATCGCCAACGTATTCGAATATCTTCCCACCCAGGTAACCGACGGCAAGTACTATGTCAGTTACACCCTGTTCCCTTAACCAGTCTATCTGCCAGGCTAGTATTGGCCTACCCGCAACCTCCACCAGCGGCTTGGGTCTATCATCCGTGAGCGGCCTAAGCCTTTTACCAAAACCACCAGCCAATATAACAGCCGTTAACCCCATAAACCAGTGAAAAACCTGGGTTATTAAACAATTACCCTAGGTTGTGCTTAATTCGGATTCACTAACCGTAGCTGTGTCTACATTAACTGTAATTATTTGCGGATAGGTGTAATTGTGCGGTCTGTGTGCTTCCGATGCAAGGTTTATAAATCCATGGGTGTAAAGTCTTGGTGGTGTTTACCCTGTGAGGGGGGGGGGTCCGCCTGTCTTTTTGGTGGATTCCTGAGGGTGTGTGTCATAAGGCTTTGAGGGCTGGGGTTGAGGTTGTTGATGGTAATCTGAGTGATTTGCTTTGGGATTTGGTGCTTCATAGGCATGCTATGCAGTGGGTTGTTGATGCATTGTGGGATTTAGACGAGGTTCCGAATAAGTCTCAATATTACATCAATTATTTTACGGCATTTTGAGGAATTAATGGCTTTAGGGCTCACGTTGCTAGGAACATTTATGATTACGCATTGGCGTTGGTTAAAGTGACTAGGGAAAGGCAGTGGTAGTAAGTCTGCAATTAGGAGGTTGAAAGTTCACAATGTTCGCACACAGGAGGCTTCAACATGCAATAGTGGCAAAGATGATTGAATACGGAGTGCCCGTAATAATTGTGGATCCAAGGAACACATCGAGTGTACCCCCCAATGAACAATGAAACCAGAGGAAGGGGGAGAAAGAGAAATGAAGGAATGAAGAAAGAAAAAGCCACCTACAAGTAACCCAATTAATTAACCACCAACCAGACCCGAACCCTTAATCCTGTGTATCTTTATCAAGCATCTGTCGCACACTATCACATCCTCAGTGACCGATTCGCCGTATATGTAGGACTTATGCTTATGCCTATACTTCACTATCATTTGTGCGCCGCATTTGGGGCATGGCCCATCAGGTTCATTAATGTTGGATACCTTAGATGAAAACGTGGTTAACGCCAGGTTAATAGTCTCCTCAAGCCGCTCCTCAAGCCTATATATGTCAACTGCGTAAACCTTAATGTTCAGGTGCATGCCATTCCAAACCCTAACCATGTCAACCAGCTTACTAACCTCATCAGCCATGTAAAACGCCCTATAAGAGACTACTACAATGCCATCCACCTTACTTAACCCCATCTTATCGACAAATTCAAGCGGGTCACTTATCAATAGGTAATCCTCGCTGGGCAGCCATATTAATAGGTTTAGGGAACCTAACCTAGCTATGAAGGATTCATCATTAAGCCTACTTAGGGTAAACCCCCTCTCGGTCATTATTCTACTTAAATCTTCAACAGCGTCCTCCCTTTCCATGTGTTTAACGCCACTCCGTAATTGCTTTTAAAGTTTTTAGAAATTCCAACAATCTGCAGCCTAACTGTGCCTTGATGATTAGGTAGGGTTATGAGGTAAGCTTAACCAGTACTCATTAAGGATGGGTGATGGAATGTTTCAGCAGCGAAAAGGGTGATGCCTATTAACTAGCCCTTTGATGTTGTAATCTCTCTTTCCTGGGATTCTATGAATGGTCTAAGGGAGTCCGGGACCCTTATGGCTAAGGCCGCAGCCCCAATTATACCTATATCGTCGCCGAAGCGTGTGCCCGTTATTTCAGGCATTCTATTGGCCACGTACCTCTTTACGTATCTGCTTAACCCATCCATGATTACGTCAGTGTTGTTGAGGAAGACACTACCGCCAAGTATTACGATTTCGGGGTCATAGGCATTTATCACATTAGCGACGCCGGCTGCTATAGCCTTAAGCACGTAGTCGATGAACTCCACGGCGAATGAATCCCCCCTCTTATATCCATTGAATATGTCCGGGGTTGTTGCCTTACCCTCCTTAACCATCAACGCCACCTCACTCATTTGACCCCTATACCGCTTCTCAAGGTACCAACGGGCACTTTTAGGTATGTTTCCACCACCTGCTATGGCCTCCAGGTGCCCATAGCCACCGCAGCCGCACTGCAAGTCGGATTCTATGTCAACCACCGCGTGGCCCATTTCATGCGCATTCCCATCCTTACCAACTAAGAGGTGCCCATCAACTATTACACCCATCCCAATGCCCGTGGACAGCGTTATGTAAACCACGTTATTCTTGCCAACACCTTGACCGAACAGGTATTCCCCCCAGACAGATGCCATTGCATCGTTACCGATGATTATGGGTAGCTTGAGGCCGATTCTTAATGGTGCGTAAAGCCTGAACCTCTTGACCCTCCACCTTAGGTTGGGGGCTATTATCACGTTACCTGTTTTAAGGTCAAGGGGCCCTATTGAACCTATACCCACCGCTGATATTGAGGGTAGGTACTTGGCTAGGTCTTCCTTAGCGCCCTTAATAATTATGTTAGCCACAGTATCCTCATTGCCCTCCGGTGGCATGGGAACCTTAATCTTCTCAATAACCCTACCGCCTCCATCTATAACCCCTATCCTAATGAAACTCGCACCCACGTCCACACCTAGGTAATACTGCACATTAACCACCCTCATATCTGAACAGCCTTGAAGTTTTAAAAGCATTATCCATGACAAAATGGTCAAGTCTCGCCCCTTTTAGGGGTGGGGTTGTCCCATTGTGTGGGGTCTTATGCGTCGGGTTATTAACCCCTGCTTTACTGCTGGGGTGTTTAATAACCCCGCAATAGGCAAGGTAACAACCAAGACCCCCACAGTCAAACCCCACCCAACAAGGCGGGGAGGGGGTCATAAGAACCCTTACGCAGATAAACAACGCACCTTACTGAACCTCCTTTGAGTATGTGCAAAGAAACCTGCAAAATACATTTTATCCTCAGCCACAGCTACCCTGTGGAGCAACATTACGCAACGGAAAAGAAATGTCATTGCTGTTAACTCACCTAACACCTTAACTCAGTCTTTTGCTTAATGTCTATGCTGTATCTGTGGTCGTAGTGGTTAAGTAATGTGCATGCTAAGGGGATAGGTTTAAATATCTAATGAACCTTCCAGTTTTGTGGATAAACTTAAACTGTATGTATTAATACAAAACCTTGCTAATGGCTTAACGCAACCGTTCATGGGATTCCTAGCCGTGGCCAACGGGGTCTCCAACATAGGCCTTGGCCTTGTTTCATCCGCAAACGGCTTCTTCGCTGGTTTAGTTCAATTACCCCTAAGGGGCCTCAACGAACCTGTTAAGCTTCTTAAGGTTTCAACGTTAGTATTGGCTGTGCTGTGGCTAACCATGGCCTTTGTATCCTACGGTAACCCTACGCTATATGTAGCCACCTACCTATCGATAGCGGCAGTTGGTGGTGTTTCATCCTACGCGTGGGCGTTGCTGATGGAGAGGGCAAGTAGGGGCTCTAGGGGTAGGGTACTTGCTGAGTATGGCTTCTTCGGCGCCGTGGGTAGCCTATTAGCCACCTTAACGGCTGGTTTAGTGGTGAAGGGGGATTACGGGTTAGCCAGGTACGTGTTCTTGACAGCCGCAATGTTAATAATGAGCAATGCATTCATTTTAACGCAGTTAAGCAGTATTAGGTATGATGGGGGCTTGGGTAGCATTAGGCAAAGTATTAGAGGTATTGAGAGGTTTCTAACGGCAACATTCCTATTCGCCATGGTGTGGTCCTTCGCCTGGCCGATATTCCCAGTGGCCCAATACTACGTATTCAACATGACCACTGAGCAGGTTGCCATACTGAGCATAGTGGGTGGTGCATCAACACTAATGCTTCAGAGACCAGTGGGTTCATTGGTGGATAGGCATAGGAGGTTAATGATGTTCCTGGGCAGGTTCCTACTAATAACATTCCCATTGATGTACGTGTTCTGCACGAACGTGTACCAGTTGTTTATCTTCAACGTGGTGTCCGGTTTCACCAACTCGGTGTCGAGTACGGCTTACATGGCGTACCTCTTCGATAACTCGAGGGATAAGAAGGGGGCGATAACAGTCTATAACGCTATCTATGGTACAGGAACCTTGGTTGGGTCACTGCTGGGTAGCACTGCGTTAACAATAGCTGAGCCGCTTGTCGGAGTCACTGATGCGGTTAGGTACCTACTAGTCATTGATGCCGCAGCCAGGGCTGGGGCGGCCGTGGCTTACCTTAAGCTGCCTGAGTTCAGCTCCCCCAGTAAGGGTACCTTAACCATCTCGGCTAGGGCTAACTAACCAACGCGCGTAATTAGGTCTCTTAAGTAGTTCAACACATCGCTAGCCACGGCATCCCTATTCACGTAGCTTAGCCTAAACACCCTACCAAGGCTTGAACGTGAACGTAACCAATCAGTCATCCTGACGTGGACTGTTACTATGAAGTGCCTTGACTTAACCACATCCTCAACCCTTGTTAGGAACAATGGGTGCTTCATCTCCATGGGACCCACCTCATCTATTACGTATAAATCTCCAGGTTCATTAAGCAGCGTCAACCCCCACTCCACAGCGTCAACATTGACGTGGTACCTCCCAACCATTGGACCCTCAACAGCACTAACGTGGGCCAGCCACCTCCACTCACCGCTATTAACATTAACTAGCCTAAAACCAACCCTGGTGCCCTGCTCCCTTGCCTCAATGGTATAGAATCCAGTGACCCCAACCCCCATTGCCCTAAGCCTTTCCACAACCTTAACCACCAGGGTTGTTTTACCCACACCAGGTGGCCCAGTTATGAAGGCGCCCAGCTCAGTCACATTAATGTGGCGTAGCAGTCTTTTTAAACAACCTGTACCTTAATCTTTAGGCATTGGGCGTCATGTTTAAAAGGGGGCTAGGGCATGAAGGCGTTGTGAGGATTTACAATTGCTCATACTGCGGGAGGCCAATACCGCCAGGTTATGGATTAATGTACGTGAGGGTTGATGGGGTTGTCCTGCGATTCTGCAGTAGAAAGTGCTTCGTCAGCATGGTTAAGATGGGTAGGAATCCGCAGAAGCAGGCCTGGGTTAGGAAGGCTAAGCGCGTTAAACAGGCTACTCAGCCAGGTAAACCAACGGCTAAGTGAACCTAATCTTATTAAACAATAGGTTAAATAGATCCTGGTTAAGATATCCAGTGATGATTAGGCTTACCGCATCTTTAATCATATTGCTGGCCACGGTACCCATACTTGCCGCTACCCCGAACTATGTGGTTAACTATGGGCTGCTTTACATCAACGGCTCATCTACCCCAGTATCACTACCGGTAAACGGCTCATTGGTCATACCCTTAAGGTGCATAGGTAACGTGGCGAATGTAACCCTGGTGATTGACCCAAGGTCTCAAATAGGGGTATCATCAGCGTTCCTTGTCCTTAATAATGGATCAGTAAGGCAGGTGGTTGGGTTAAATTCGCCTAAGTTGATCAATACGTGGATCAGCTGTGGAGACACCTATGGATTGGTTGTTAATGTGGCTAGCTACATGAAGATACCGCCAGTACTATATCTGTACAATGGCCTACCTTTAACCGGCAGCTTCAGCGGCTCTGGGTTGCTGGTGATTAACAACACGTCTCTACCTGGGTTAACACCGCTATACTCAATTATCGATCTCATGGTCATTGGTGGTTCAGTTAACCCATCATCACCCTTCACGTTCCTTGTTAATAGTAGTAGGTATGTTGTGAACACTAATGGCGTACCCATAGCTATAAACAAGTATGTTTACGTATCCTACACGGCGCCCGTAATATTTAAGGTAGCCAACGCAACCGTTTATTACTCAGTTAACGTAACATACTCAATACCAGCCACTGGCATGCCGTGGAGCGGATTGGCGATTCTAAGTAATGACTCCTCATACTACGTAGTTCACCTACAAGGCTCAATGAGTACGCTGAGCGGCGTGGTGCCAATGTTCATGCCGGGGGAGATGCTGGTTAGATTGAACGGATTGGTTAATTGGGCTGAGGTACAGGTAATGCTGAGTGTGAATCCATGGTGCTCCAATTACTTAATCCCAGCTCAAGTTGTCAATAACAATGTGGTGACTCAGGTACCATCTAACGTAACCCTTTACATAGGCAACGAGCCAGTGGCCAACCTGGTGGTCCTTGGCTTAGCTGGTGGTGAGGCATCGATAAATTTAAACAATGTGATAACAGGTGGTTCCTTAAGGGTCAGCACACTTGACGATTACCCCGTTAACGCAACAGTACTGCTCCTTGGTAATGGAATCTACACATTACTTAAAAACAACACGTGCTTAACCCCAGGTGTTTACTCAGTCATAGTCATGAGTAACGTAGGCTACTATAGGTTCACGGCTACGGTAAACCAATCATTAACCACCATAAGGATACCCGTATTTCACATTGTTAACCTAAACGTTACCCTAACCCAACTACCCTCAGTGTGTAACTATGTGTCACTCCTCATAAACTCCTCAATTCGGTCCATTAGTAGGTATGGTGATACGTTTAATGTAACCCTCGGCGACGTTAAATATGGATCTCGGATCGTGGCCAATGCTGTGGTTAATGGGTCAGTGGTTGGGTCAACCATGATTAAGGTCAACTCAAGTACATTAAACGTAACCATACCTGTAAGGGCTGTTAACGTTAAGGTAATGGGCCTATTAAACTCCCCAATCAACGCCATCGTTAATATTGGTGACCTGGCATTTCACATTAATGGTTCAGCGGTAATATGCGCACCAATTGGTGCGAATTACGCTACACTATATACACCCATGGGTTCTTTTACAGCCCCAGTAATAGATGGCTCAATATCAGTCACTGTCCCATATTACATTAATTTAAACTACCTGATCGCATTAATACTGGTAGTTGCAGTATTATCCCTAGCTGTGTTAGCGGTTAAAGTCATCGGAGGTAAAGGCAACAGGGATAATGGTGATGTAGTGATTGTTGTGGGAGATTAATACTGATCCCTTTCTCGCCTTTGAGCCCACCTTTAGTGTGGGCTACTGAGTACCCTGCCTAGTGTTGGTTATTAATCCACTACCATGAAACCCACACAGTGAAGCCACCCACCATGAATGGTAAGGCTTGCCGTTTGCTTTACCAACCTTCCATTCTTTTCACCGCTTATAAGCACGGCACTTGGTAACCTCATTTCTAGGCCTAGACTAGGGGGCTATGATTGAAATGGTAACTCGCATTTTTATGTTTTTGACTGCTGTAATGCAACATAACGCATAATCATAGGTTACGGATAACTTAACATTAGTAATATAGAGGTAGTACCCTAATCTGGGGGTAAAGTTTTTAAGCAAGAGGGGTATAGTGTACTTAAAAACCACATAAGAATGTAGCAATGAGAGCCCAAACCAATCCCCTCGCATTGGGAGGAGAAGTTCCCAAGTACGCGAGGGGGATTGGGGCAGCTGTATATGGGACTCATGTATACGGTAATTTATATGACTGCGACGAGGAGGTACTACGAGACGAGGTCAAGCTAACTAATATAGTTAAGGAGGCTGCCGAGAAGGCTAATGCGACGGTGGTTTCACTATTCTACTACAAGTTCACGCCAACAGGCGGGTTATCAGTGGTTGCTATTGTAGCGGAGTCGCACATATCAATACATACCTGGCCTGAGCACAAGTATGCTACCGTGGATGTCTACACCTGTGGATCACACACGGATCCCTTAACCGCCTTTGAGTACATTGCTGAGAAGCTTGGTGCTAAAAGGTATAGTGTCAATATAAGTGATAGGTCACTTTACGAGAATGAGGATGCTGGAGAGGATCCGAAGCCTTGAATGAAGCCCCACCCCCTGTTTAAAAAGAGTTAATATTTAAATTTTTTAAAGTAAAGACTTAACCGATGGGTATAGAGTTCCCACCCTACTTCCTAATGGCCTACACGGAGATAAGTAAGTTCATCGAGGAGGCTGTAAGTAAGATACGCCCGGACCAGGTTAATGAGTTTATAAATGAACTGGAGAGGCTTTATCATAGGGGTAATAAGGTGCTGGTGGTGGGGGCAGGTAGGTCTGGTTTAGTGGCTAGGGGCTTCGCCATGAGATTAATGCACCTCGGCTACAAGTCCTACGTCCTAGGGGAGACTATAACACCAAGCGTGGGGTCCAATGACCTCGTGGTCGCCATAAGCGGTAGTGGTACGACAAGCATCGTGGTCGCCGCCTCAGATGCGGCTAAGCGCATGATGGCTAAGGTGGTTGCGATCACCAGTTACCCAGACTCACCACTAGCCAAAATAGCGGATCTCGTCCTTGTAATACCAGGCAGGACTAAGATATCCAGGATTGATGACTACTTCGCCAGGCAAATCCTAGGTCTCCACGAACCATTGGCGCCACTAGGTACACTATTCGAGGACACGACAGCCGTATTTCTCGATGCAATAATAGCGGAGTTAATGCATAGGTTAAATAAGACTGAGGAGGATTTGAGAAACATGCACGCTAACATAGAGGTCCCCTAGTAATGCTAATAAATGGCTCAATGCAATTAGACAAGTGGCTGTTTCACTTAGACTTGGCGATCTTGAGCTACTGAGCAAGTTGATAAACTCCACGCCAATGGACCTAACCAAGTTATTTAAGGCCAGGAAGAGGGATAACACATACATTATACCACTGCTTAGGGAACCCTGGGTACTTTCCATTGACCTAAATGACCAGTACAGCCTTGAATCTGGCAATGGGAGACTGAGCGTTGAGGGAGTTGATATTAAGGTTAATAATAGGCAGGCTAGGGTTGTTGCCGGCTTCCTGGCATCAAACGGCTACATATATGGGTCATACATTGGTGGTGGGGGTGCATTTAAATGCATGAGGATTAACATCAATACCCCCACGGGTCTAGCAGTACCGCTGAATAACATTATCTTTGAATCAACCCAGGCATACGTGAGTAGGTATGAGGGTAGGATTATAGTACCAAGGTGCACCCTATCCAGTAGTGCTGGCTTAACGACGAGTAAACTCATCTTTGCGGCGTTAAATGCACAGGCAATAGGTAATGTAACTGTCGAAATCTCTACCCTTAAGGTGTTATATTTATAGGTTAATCAACTTTTTAAATATAAATTCAACTAGGTAGACTATGGAGTCTGTAAGGAAGGTTGAACTAAGTACAAGCGGAAAGGTGATTGAGTCCCCATGTGGCCCAATAATACATGGACTGGAGGATGTGTTGATCAAGGTCACCTCGATAAGTGACATAGATGGTAGGAAGGGTATACTGTGGTATAGGGGGTATAGGATTGATGACCTAGCTAAGTACTCAAGCTTTGAGGAAACAGCATACCTAATACTGTACGGTAAACTACCCACTAGGAGTGAGTTATCCGAGTTTAGTGAAAGGCTAGCGACCAATAGGGACCTACCTGAGGAGGTTTACTCAATAATAAAGGTGCTGGCTGAGAGGAGGGTTCACCCAATGCTAGTCCTTGAATCAGCTATATCGGCGTTAGCGGGTTTCGACCCCAAGGCTGGGGATTTAAGCAAGGATGCCTTATACGAGCAGGCGATTAGATTGGCCGCCGTGTTCCCAACGATAATAGCCGCCCACTACAGGTTCAGTAGGGGGTTGGGGTTAGTTAAGCCGAGGAGGGATCTTAGCCAGGCCGCCAACTTCCTCTACATGATGTTCGGCACTGAGCCGGACGACATTTCAACTAGGGCAATAGACCTGTACCTAATCCTCCACATTGACCACGAGGTCCCGGCTTCAACATTCGCAACCCACGTGGCCATATCCACGTGGACAGACCTATACTCAGCCATAGTAGCTGGTATAGCCGCCTTAAAGGGTCCACTTCACGGTGGTGCCAATGAGGCCGCCATGAAGCAGTACCTTGAGATAGGTAACCCAGACAATGCGAAACCATATGTTGAGAAGCTGCTGGCCGAGGGTAAAAGAGTCATGGGTGTTGGGCATAGGGTCTATAAGACGTATGATCCCAGGGCTAGGATATACAAAGAGCTTGTTAGGGAGTTGAGTGAGAGGAAGGGTAACATGACCTACTACAGGATAGCCGAGGAGGTTGAGAAGGTTGTCCTAGAGAGACTTGGGCCTAAGGGGCTTTACCCCAACATAGACTTCTGGAGCGGCATAGCAATGTACCTACTTGGCATACCGTACGAGTACTACACACCAATATTTGCGATGTCTAGGGTGGTTGGCTGGGTTGCCCATGCAATAGAGTACCTAGGGGAGCACAGGTTGTTTAGGCCGAGGGCATGCTACGTTGGGCCCCATGACGTGCAGTATGTTCCGATAGATCAAAGGAAGTGAGGCGAGAGTTAAAGATAGCCGCTTAAAACTGTGCCTTTCTCTGTTTTAAGAACTCCCTAAATATGTCTGTTTCTGTGTATATTTCCTCGTAGCCATCATTAACGCTCTTGAACTTGATGTACTCCATCCAAAGATTCCTGTGATGCTCATCATACTTGCTCTTAAGCCTAACGTGCTTAAGTAGCGAGAGAGTGTTTTGGTAGTCCCTTCCGCAGACTGGGCACCTAACCATACTACTTCACTTCACCCTTCCTCATCTTAATTATCCTAAGATTACCGTTCTCATCAAAGTCGTATTTTACAACGTACTCGGCCTCATCATCCCACTGGGGTGGTTGGGCCATGTCCTCTGGCTTAAATATGGTAGACTCTAGGTTAGGGAAGGCACCATCACTTATTGTTGTCCCATATAGTGACCCAACTGGACAGGCATCAACGCAGAAGTGGCACAGTATGCACTGCTCGTACCTTATCCCCGGGTAGAATTTACCATTAGGTGCCCTGTACATGAATATTGCATTGACTGGGCATGCCCAGGCGCATTGGAAACATGATATGCACTTCTCAATGTCATTAACTATGAAGCCCCTAAACCTATCAACAACCCACCTCCTCTCCCTAGGGTACTGTATAGTGAACCTAGTGGGCTTAACGAACTCCTTAACCCCAACAGCCAGTGCGCTTAAGTGCCCGGTTACTGGGTTAACCTTGGGTTGAGTAACCTTCTTAGCCATATTAAACCACCGGTAGCACAAGCCTAATAACTATACTCCATATAACACTTACCACTGACAGAATAAGTAGCGTACGCCATCCCATTCTTAAGGCTTGGTCGAGCCTATAGTTGGGGTATACAGCCCTAAGGAACGAGAAGAACATCATGACCAGGAACACCCTAACCCCCAGCCATAGTGGTGCTGATAAGTCACCGAGGGGTCCTATGTATGGTCCACTCCAGCCACCGAGGAATAGTATTGAGAGCAGCAGGGTCATTACATAGGTCTTCTCGTAACTCATGGTCATTGTTAATCCAAATATTAACCCACCGTACTCGGTGAATGGGCCAACCACTATATCCGTGTCATTCTCAACTATATCGAATGGGAACCTTGATGATGCCATGGCTGTGGTTACCACAGCGACTATGAAGGCTATTGGGTTAAGTATTGCCCCAGGTATATAATGCGTAACCTGCTCATTAACCATCATGAAGGGATCAGCTGTACCAAACAGAATTATCATGGCCACCACCGACAGCATGAATGGTATTTCGTAGGCCGCGTACATGAATGCCTCCCTAACTGTACCTATGTAGGCCCACTTATCCGTTGACGCCCAACCAGTGACAATAATCACAACGTTGAATATTGATATAAGCACAGCCGCAATTAAGATATTGTAACCTGTATTTATAGCGTAGACATTGGGCCCAGCCGGTATGAACAGCACAGGCAGTAGCGCAAATATGAACCCGAATATGGGCATGTGTATGAAGTAGGCGGTGTCAGCCTCCTGGTGTATTATAATCTCCTGGAGTGTATACCTTATTAGGTCGCTTATCGGTTGAATAACACCACCAAGTCTCTTAGATATTTCAAGTGGTCCATACCTCCACTGAACCCTGGCGGCCGCCTTCCTCTCCCACCATATTACGAATATCAACGGTATGAACAAGCCGATTAGCCCTGGGACAAACCACACGGCAAATATGGGTGTCCACAGTAGGAAGTTCACTATTGGCCCAATGACAGGTATCTTAAGTAGGAAGTTTATGAGAGGCTCCAGGAACGGTATCTGCACCATAGGCTCCAGGTAACCCATGGTTAGGTCGCTTAATCTTATGTATTTAAAGATTAGCCCTTTACCTTACGCAAAGGTTCCGGTTCCCACAATAGAAAGGGTTAATAAAGCGGTTGAGTTAGCTTATCGAAATGAGTAATGATGATTTTGTGGTTAGGTTAGTTAACGTGAGTAAGAGGTACTACATATCCGAGTCTGTGTATGTTGATGCATTGATTAACGTCAACCTAAGCATACATAGAGGTGAGGTAGTCATTATAATGGGCCCTAGTGGTTCAGGTAAGTCAACACTTCTCAACATAATAGGGATGCTTGATAGGCCAACCAATGGTAGGGTTTACCTAGACGGCGTGGATGTTACAGATATGAGCGAGGGTGAGTTAGCTAAGTTTAGGCTATTTAAGGTTGGGTTCCTGTTTCAGCAATACAACCTGATACAGAACCTAACAGCCCTTGAAAACGTTATGATGCCCATGATAATGAGCGGCTTATACGATAGATCAATGGCCGAGGCCAAGGCTAGGTACCTATTGGAGCTGGTTAGGTTAACCCCATACGCCACTTACTTCCCCAATCAACTGTCGGGTGGCCAACAGCAGATGGTTGCCCTAGCTAGGGCTTTAGCACTAAACCCAAGCTTCATAATAATGGACGAACCCACAGGCGCCCTGGACCCGGTTAGCGCATCAAGGTTACTGGCCCTAATAAACGTGCTTAATAGAGCCATCGGCGTAACAATGATAATAGCCACCCATAACCCCGACGTCGCCCAGGTGGGTAGTAGGGTGCTTAACATTAGGGGTGGTAGAATCTACGAGTCAGGTGTTGTGGAGAGGATAAACATAGGTAGCGTCAACGTTAAGGACATGGTTAAGGCTTACGTGGAGGGGCTTAAAATAGATTTATTAGCTAGGAAGAGCAGTAGATTAGCAGATGATGTGCATAGGATTGAGCAGGAAATATCGAGGCTTGAGGAGATTACCAACGGCTAGCCCACCGGTTAAGGTGTTGAAGCTGGGGTTAGTGTTGGTAGCCTTGGTGGCGCTAGTGGCTGTTCATACGGCTAATGCCTCAAGCCCCCTATCAGTAACCTACACAATCAACTTCATCAACTACTACACAAGCAGTAGCGTTAAGTCGTACGTAGTCTACAGTGTTAACCTGGTTAATGAGAATGCATCAGCGGTGAAGGTGACTGTGGGTTTTAAACTGCCACCATACTCAACAATAGTATATGCGTCAAATGGATACTTCATGAAGGGTTATGACGTGTACTGGAACGTCAGCATTAACCCATTTGAAACGGTTACACTTAACGTCGAGTTCCAGAATCCATTAATCAGCGGCTACATAATCAACTTCAACTACCTAATCAACGGGTCTGCTGGGTTAAGCCAGGTAATTAACGGGAGTTCAGGCATTAGGCTCACTCTGTTGGTCAATGCATCAAACATACTGGGGTTACCACTAACGTATAACGCATACTTACCCCTCCAAAACAATATCAACTTCTACTACTCACCTCCACCAACTGGTCTAGTTAGTATAGGTACTGGGGATTACGTGTACTGGTCCGGTGAGATACCCATGAATGGTTCCATTGGGTTGAACATAACGTTCATAACCACTGGTTCAGGTAATTGGAGCGCCATTAATCTAGGTACATTAACCCTATCATCGTCGATAGACCTATACTACTACCTAAGCTACCTCAGCACTGTGATTAATCAGTTAAACACCACCATGCTGAGGCTCAACAATATACCTTACATAAGGCCAATAAGCGGTAACGCAACCATACTCCTCAATGACCTATATCAATTATCATACCTGCTAAACACGACCGCCGCCCTGTATAGGCAGTCAGCCTACTACATTAACTCAACAAGGGTAATTGAGAGCCTACTTCTACTCCAGGTTTATGAAGTTGACTACGCGTTAAGGGCTGAGTACGGTGTCCTAGGTAAGCTCAACTCGACGATACCGATGGTTTCGACGTCACTTAGGCAAATAATGAGTAACCTAACTCAACTTAATAACGAGATCATTAACCTCCAGTATGAGGTCATTTCAGATGTGGTGTACGCCTATGGGGAGATTGAGCAGTACAACCTCACATTAATGGAACTGATACCGATACTGAACACTGCCAATGGGACACTGGCCGGGTTCTACCAATACCTTGGCTACGTTCAAGGCAATTTAACCAACCTGTATAATGAAATTAATTCACTCGACATTAATGGCAAGGTTAAGGCTGATGTACTGGGTAAGTTAAGTAAGTTAATTAACGATGTGGAGGCCATGAGGGAGACCGTGCTTAAGCTTGAGGGTTACGTCAGTGAGGCTGAGATGGGGGTGGTGGCGGCTAGTAGGCAGTTAAGTGAAGTGGCATATCAATTAAACACTAGGGGAACTGCCATAGTGGTGACCTTAACCAACATAAGTAATACACTTGTTAAGACTAATCAAAGCGTATACTCACTTTACATCGCATTAAACTACCTGGGCAATGTCCTTAATTCAACCACCACAACCCTCAACTCAACGTTGGGTAAGCTTAATGAGGCCTTATCAGTACCCACGTCACTTTACGGCAACTTAACAGGCATAATAAATGGCCTCCTATTAACCAGCAGTCAACTTCAAAATGCATCAATGAGGCTCATGAACATTTACTTCAACGTTACTGGGCAGTACATACTGTTTAGCACAGCAATTAACCAAAGCCTGCAATACCAGAGGGCTAGCGTGCTAGGTGAACTGTATAGGTATGAGGCGTATTACGGGGTGGCTAGGGGAATGTATAACCAGTACCTCAGTAACCTCATAATTAACGCATCACCCACACCCACGGTTGACATTATAGTTGAGCAGACCAGCATTGTTAACCTACCGATAATACTCAACACCAAGTACATATCTATGGTCTTATCAAACATAACAAGCATTAGCCCCAGCACCACCAGTGGGCGTGATTCAAACAGGGTGAGCAGTGGTTTGGGGCTTTACGCATCAGTGGCGGCTGCCCTTGCACTTGCCGCTGGCCTTATCCTCAATAAGCGTAAGTACATCACCGGCAACGCTACCTATAGGCCTTGAGGCATCGATGACGGGGTAACCACGCTCCTCAGCCCTCCTTAGGTAAATCTCCTGCACCCTCATTAGTAGGTTGAGACTCCTCTCGAAGTACTCCAACGTACCCCTACTGGTCAACCTCTCCCTAATTACGGCTAGGGGTGCATTGAGTATTATCACTAGGTCTGGTTCAGGAACCATGGAGTTCACCCTAAGTATCCAGTCAATGGGCACACCCTGAGCACCCTGGTAGGCCACTGAGGACTCTATGTAGCGCTCAGTGATGACGATGAACCCATCCCGCAGTCCAGGTTTAATAACTGTGTTGAAGTGGACAATCCTATCTGCGGCGAAGAGCAGTGCCAGGGCGCTTGGCTCAACCTCAACCTCCCCAGTCAACACATTACCCCTTATGAACCTCCCAACTGCGCCATCACTCGGTTCACTGGTGACGAGAACCATGTAGCCTAACCCCCTTAATACGTCGGCAACACGCCTAATGACAGTTGACTTACCAACCCCATCAATCCCCTCAACATCAACGAAGAGGCACATACGGTTCAAAATAGCGTAAGGTGACTGGGATTTTTAAGCAAAGGGCATTCAACTATTAGGCTACTTGAGTTATATTCGCAATACGTTACGGTTAATCTGCATGGAGTGAGGGCACCAAGGAATACTGGTTTTACGTAACGTTACCTTAACGTGAACCTACTCGGGTGGTATTTCCTCGTAAACGAGGCTCAGTGGTATACCCTGCCTACCCCTAATGTAGCTTGCCAGTGAGAAAACCAGCAAACCCGCCACGAATATAACGGCTGACTCAGCCAGTAGTTGAATCGGGTTGCCTGTTATTGAGAGGTAGTACTGCGGCTGGGTAAGCCAGTAGTAGGCGAATACTAGCAGTAATGCTAAGTATATTGCTGTCAATGTTACTAGCAGTGATCTGCTGGCATTGAGCTTAACAACACCCTTAATACACATGACTAGGGCAAGCAGCACGGATGCTATGAACGTGAAGACGAGGAGTATCAACGCATCCAGGTCTATGGCGTAGGATAAAGCTGCGCTAAAGGGGGTTAGGGCCAGGATGTACATTAGGGTCACGGTAACCGCCAGGTCAAATAGGTGGGCGGCGATGGGTGAATGGGTCCTTGGGTGGACGTAGGAGAAGAACTCGGGCAGGACTCTATCCATGGAGAAGGCCAATAGGTACCTTGACACTTGGATTATCACCCCGGTGACTGGGGCTATATACCAGAGCACTGAGGAGTAGGCCAGGGCTACGGCTATTGGCGTGCGCAGTAAAGCCAAGTCAGCCCCGGGGTTTATGAGGATGTAACCATTGTCAACACCGTTAGCATTCATGTAACCGGCGCCTACGTAGAAACTGAACCCAAAGGCGTGGATGAATGAGGCTATGAAGGCTGTGAAGAATAAGCCACCCATTATGAACATGCCTAAGACTCCAAGGATGGCTGTTACCCTATCCCTCCTAATCTCCCCACCTATGGTGGCTGGGAAGTTTACGTAAGCCCACACAGCGGTGGTGAAGGCAGACATGCCAAGGACACCATATAACCCACCCATGGGGGTTGCTTTACCTGCGTAGGTTAATGCCTCACTGTACACTGAACCCAAGGCAGACTTCACCACACTATGGGACAATGCGGCTACGTAAACCGCTGAGGCTATGAAGGTTGATAGGGCTACCGCCGATATAACCATGAACATTGTTAGGCCAGCCCTAGCCGACGCTACGTTGACTAGTATCAATACTGCCACCAGGGCCACGGCTACGGCGAATTCATACTCAGGTTTAAGGATTAACCCAGCCCATGGGTTACCCAAGACCTTCATAACCATGCCCAACTGCCCCACGGCAAAGTAAACTAGGACGGCGTCATAGAGCATTTCACCCACGGTGAAGTTGAACCAGGCCGCAAAGCCCACGGGTGGGTTCAACCTGGAGAAGTACACGTAATCCCCACCAGTCCTCGGGTATTGCCTAGTGATTAGGTACCACATGAACACGCCCGGTATGAACATGAGCCAGGAGGCGAATAGGGCAATGATGGCGGTGCCACCACCGCCGTAGAGGTAAAGCCCAGTCAGATAGACGAAGGGGACCACTAGGAAGCCGTTGTAACCCATGCTAGTTAAGAGAGCCTTAAGGGGTCCAACCTCCCTGACAAGCCCAGTGCTCTCCCTAGTGAAGAGACTCATAGACCGACACCGTTGAGGAAGGCCTCAACCGCATCACTAACCTTAACCCTATATCCAGCGTCATTTAAGGCCTTGGCTAGGGCAACAACGGCATTAGTCATCATGTTCAGCGACGCTGTGTAGCCCATGTGGCCAATCCTAAGCACCCTACCCTTAAGTGGCCCCCAGGAGCCCGCTATGAGGACCCCGTATTTAAAGGCACCTTCCCTAACCTTAGCCTCACTGATGCCATCTGGCGTGTAGAATGCTGTCACGGTTGGGCTTGAGTACTCCTCTGATTCGGGCACTAGCCTAAGTCCCATCACCTCAACGGCGTTCACAACACCACGTGATATCGCCCTATGCCTAGCGTAAACGTTGCTTAACCCCTCCTCCTCAATCATCCTAAGGGACTCGAGGAGCCCATTGATTAGTGGCTCACTGTGGGTGTATGGGAACTCCATCCTCTCGACAACATCCCTCCAAAGCCTAATGTTTAGGTAAAAGCCCCTGTAGCTAACCTTCTCCATGCGTTCCCAGGCCTCATCACTAACCGCCAGTATTGTCAACCCTGAGGGTAAGTTAAGCACCTTTTGGCTCCCACCAATAACCACGTCCACGCCCCAAGAGGCATTAACCTCAGTGCCACCCATTGATGAGACTGCGTCGACGATTAGCAGCTTACCCTCAGACTTAACCACGGCAGCTATGTCCTTAAGGTTATTTAACGTTCCACTGGGCGTCTCACAGTGGACCATGGTGACCAACTCAGCTTCCCTAGCCTCACTCCTCAAGAATGCCTTAACCTTATCCGGGTCAAGTACCTTACCATAATCAACCTTATGGATTATGGGCACGCCGCCATATGAGACCACTAGGTCTGCGAAGGCGTCCCCGAATACGCCGTTGCTTAAAACGGCAACCTTATCCCCGTTAACGGTTAGGTTAGCCACGGCAGCCTCAAGACCACTCATGGCTTCGCCAACCCAAACAACAACATTACCCTTACTGGTACCCAGCATCCTGGCGAGCATTACCCTGACCTCATCGTAACGCTTGAAGAAGTCTGGGTCAAGGTCAGGATTAGTTGGGCGTCTCGCTAACGCCAACAGAACCCTATGGGGAATTTCAGTGGGTCCCGGGGTCGCTATGAGCGTATCCGTTGTTAGCATTACTGTGGTTACTGCGTGGTGGTGTTAAGGATTGTTTAACGTTAAACAGGGCTTAAATAGGGACGGTTAACGCTGGTATTCATTAGCTGTTTCATTGCCGTTAGCCCTTTAATTCGATTTTGTAGATTTTCAATGGTTCACTGGCCTTATCATCAACGTACACGTAGAATATTAATGAACCTGGCGCAATATACCTAACGTCATCTATGGTCATCTCAACCCTATCACTAGGCAGCTTAACCCCAGCCACCCTAAGGGCTAATGCCACCTCCCTACTGTTAACCATGTTAAAGATCTTCATACCCTGAGCCACGTAATCATTGAATTCGTTAACGAATACCTTAAGGGGCACCTCGGTGAATTTAACTAAAGCTACCTCACTGTCGGTTAATACAGCTGGCGTAAACCAGTCCATTACTATCACCCTACCTGCCTCTTTACTGGGTCTCTTCTGCCTCTCCTCAAGTAGCATTAGCCAAATATTCCCTAGTTACTTAAAAGTTTTAAGTGGGGCAACTCATGGGTGCTTATGGGAAATATCGCATCGCTTTTATAATTATGAATATAGTGCACTCAGTATATTGTTGTAAATAAAATTTATAGGAGCCTATTCATCTATGGGACTAATGACTACCCCAGAGGTCTCCCTGAGCCTACCCATAGTAATACCATTAATTGGGTTAGCCTACGCCCTATACAACGTACATTGGGTCCTTTCAAGGCGCGTGGATAATGAAAAACTGAGTGAGCTAAGCGACCTGATAGCTAAGGGTGCTGAGACATTCCTTAAGAGGGAATATAGTCTCATTCTCCCAACGGGTGTCGCACTCATGGTGATTATAGGCTTCGTTTACTACGCAATATTCCACTCTGCATCACTGGCAGCCTACGCAGTACTCTCATTCGCACTGGGTGCCCTTGGTAGTGGGTTAGCAGGCTACGTGGGCATGTACGTAACCACGAGAAGCTCCTCCAGGACAACTACAGCGGCTAGGAGGGGCATCGGTGAGGCGCTTAAGGTTTCATTCAGGGCTGGGAGCGTCATGGGTGTTATGCTGGCTAGCGCGGCTGTGTTGACCGTGTCCTCGCTTTACGTAGTGTACTCAGCGTTAACTAGGGATTGGGCGATTACACTGGCGCCTGTGGCACTTGGCGCCAGCTTAATGTCACTCTTCATCAGGGTGGCTGGGGGCATCTACACTAAGGCCGCTGACTGGGGCGCAGACATGGTTGGTAAGGTCGAGTCCAACATACCTGAAGATGATCCAAGGAACCCCGGCGTAATAGCTGATAATGTTGGTGATAACGTGGGTGATGTAGCTGGTATGGCCAGTGACGTGTATGAGAGTTTCATAGTGGTGTTAACCGGAACATTAATACTCATATCCGTCTTTAACATGCCTGAGGCATTGGCCTCACTAACCCTTGCACTCACCTCACTGGTGCTCCTAGCCACTTTACTTGGGGTTCAGGTGGTTAGGGGTGATGTTAAGGGTGAGGACTTGGCCTCAGCCTCAATGAGGAAGCTTGGCAATGCCCTAACGGCGACCGTGTTAATCGGCTCAGCACTCACCATAGGCTACTCACTAGTCTCACTAAGGAATACACTTGAGGCCATTGCGTCATCGCTAAGCGTGGTGATGGGGTTCATAACCGCCGTGGCTGTGCTTTACGTTACTCAGTACTTCACCCATTACACCTACAGCCCAGTTAAGGATATTGCAAGGCAAGCTGTCTTCTCGGCATCAAACGTGATAGTAACCGGGTATTCGTACGGCCTACTAAGCGCCGCGCCAATAATAGCCATAGTCGCCCTGGCCCTTGGGGCATCATTTTACCTAGGCTACTCTTACATACCTACCTCAATGCCCATTGAGGGTGGAGTCATGGGTACCGCATTAGCATCAGTGGGCCTACTTAGCCTAGCTGGCGTTGTCATATCCCTCGACTCTTATGGGCCTGTTAGCGATAATGCAAATGGCCTGGCGGAGATGACTGGCCTAGGTGGTGAGGTGAGGAGAGTTACCGATGCCCTTGATGCCATAGGCAACACGTATAAGGCAACCACCAAGGGCTACGCCATAGCTAGCGCTGGGTTAGCGGCCTTAGTGCTCTTCATAGGCTTCATCTACGAGGTGTTGAGTTACAACAACCCCAACACTGATGTATTGAGCACTGCGTTAAGCTACCTCAGTATAGTTAACCCGATGTTGCTGGTCGGCATACTAATAGGCGCGATACTGGTTTACGTCTTCTCATCAAGGCTCCTCATAGCTGTGGGTAAGGCCGCATCAGAGCTGGTGGAGGAGATTAGGAGGCAGTTCAGTACCAGGAAAATACTTGAGGGCTTGGAGAAGCCGGACTACAATAAGGCTATTGACATAGTTACACGCCACGCATTGAGGGAATTCATGGCGCCTGCACTGTTAGCCGTCGCCATACCGGTCATTGTCGGTTTAACCTTGGGTTGGGTGGCCCTTGCGGGCCTAATACTAGGCACCATTATAGTTGGCCTCCCCAGGGCCCTCCTGATGGCTAATGCAGGTGGCGCTTGGGACAATGCCAAGAAGTTTATTGAAGCTGAACTTGACCCTGGGCTTGGGGGTAAGGGTAGCATTGCCCATAAGAACGCTGTGATTGGTGACGTCGTTGGTGACCCATTTAAGGACACGGCAGGCCCATCATTAAACCCATTGATAAAGGTTGTGAACACCGTATCCATAGTATTTGCCCCAGCAGTAGCCCTAATGAGCACCATGAATCCACTAACCCACCTAGGCTACCTGATACTGCTAGCCATCAGCCTTATTTAAATCATGCAAGGTAACCTGGCATTATTTGCCTAGATGTTTCCATTACCTTAGGGGTAGGGCTATGCTGCATGTTGATCAAACTTAGGGTAATGCATTTTAACACTACCCTTGTGTTTGGCCCATGGACACTAGGATAAGTAGGCTAGGCATTAGGAAGGTTTTCACGGGTAGGGGTGACTTAACGGTTGAAGTTGAGGTTTACCTTGAGGGTGGCTGGGGTAGGGCAATTGCACCCGCTGGGGCTTCGAGGGGTAGGCATGAGGTTAAGTACTTCCCAGATGAGGGTATTGAGGCCGCTATTGACGCCTTCAATAGGTGGGTTGAGCCAAGCCTCATAGGCATGGATGCGTCTAACCAGGTGGCGGTGGATAAGAAGCTTGAGGAGGTTGACGGCACCTGGGACTTCTCAAAGATAGGTGGCGCCGTGGCCGTGGCCACATCAATGGCTAACGTGGTTGCCGTTGCCAATGCCAAGGGCCTGTGGCCCTATCAAGTGATCGGTGGCTCACTGGCAAATACAATACCCTACCCCCTGGGTAACACCATAGGTGGTGGTAAGCATAGCAGGGGTCTTGGGCCGGATTACCAGGAATTCCTAGTGCTACCCTACGGCGCCCCAGATATATACACGGCGATATACGCAAACATGGAGGTGCATAGGGAGGTTGGTAGGCTACTGGCCAAGGAGGACCCAACCTTCGCTGGGGGTAAGAATGATGAGGGTGCCTGGACCGCCAAGATATCCACAGATAAGGCGCTTGAGGTACTAACAGAGGCCGTTAAGTCAGTCTCAAAGAGGCTTGGTATTGAGATAGGCATAGGTATTGATGCAGCCGCCTCAAACATGTGGAACGGTAAAGCCTACGTATACGCTAATGAAGGTAGAGAGCTTGGTCCAAGGGAGCACTTTGAAAGAATTAAGAGCATAATCGAGAGGTATAACTTAATCTACGTTGAGGACCCATTCCACGAGGAGGACTTCCAATCCTTCGCCGAGTTAACGGCGCTGTTCAGGGATAGGTTAATAGTCGGTGACGACCTATTCACCACAAACCCAGACAGATTGACCATTGGCATAAGGGAGAAGGCAGCTAACGCCATCCTGGTTAAGGTTGATCAAATAGGCACGGTGACCAGGACCCATGAAACCGTTAAGCTCGCCCTCAGCAACAATTACAGAATAGTGGTGTCTCACAGGTCTGGGGACACTGAAAGTGGCCTACTGGCCCACATAGCCGTTGGCTTCGGGTCGCCAATAATCAAGACTGGTATAATGGGTGGGGAGCGCGTGGCTAAGGCTAATGAGCTGCTTAGGATATGGGATCACTTAGGTGGAGCAGCTAAGATGGCTAAAATTAAGTAATGTTTTTAACTAAGAATAGGAATTAGCACCCATGTCTAGTAGGAGGGTGGTTACGGTTAAGTATGATGCTAAGGGTGAGCACTTCGAAATACTCGTTGACCCCGATTACGCGCTCGACTTTAAGCTAGGTAAGCCGATAGGCTTAGATAGGGTGCTGATAACGGACACGGTCTTTAGGGACTCTAAGAGGGGGTTGAGGGCGTCTGAGATAGCCCTTAAGAAGGTCTTCGGAACCACGGACCATAGGAAGGCGGCCGAGATAATACTTAGGAACGCCGAGATACCCCTAACCTCAGAGCAGAGGAGGAGGCTCATTGAGGATAAGAGGAGGCAGATAATTGAGTGGATTAGTAGGAATTGCATAGACGCAAGGACCAAGGCCCCCCTACCACCCCAGAGGGTTGAGTTAGCCCTAAACAGCGTCAACGCCACCATAGACCCGTTTAAGGATGTTGAGGAGCAGGTGAACGACATACTTAAGGCTATTCAAAGGGTCATACCGGTGAAGGTGGCCGTGGCCACCCTTGAAATCACCGTGGGACCTGAGTACAGTCAAAGGGTTAAGTCAACGCTCGCCAGGATGGGGAGGGTTGTTAAGGAGCAGTACGATGAGTCAGGTAACCTAACCCTTCAATTGGAGATACCGGCGGGGCTGCAGGATACAGTGATAGGCAAGGTCAATGAAATAACCCATGGTGAGGGGGAGGTTAAACTACTGGGTATCTCAACCTGATTCTGAAATGGTTTATAAAACGGCTGGTCAAAACTGCGTTAGTGTCGGTAAGTAGATTTGACATAACCCCCATTAGGATATACGGAACCGCCAGCGTGGGGGTTTACATGGCCGCTAATGATGAGTACGCCTTAATCCCAGCTGACTCACCGGAGAAGGTTGATAGGCATGTTGAGGATACCCTGAAGGTTAAGGTGATTAAGTTGACGGTGGGTAGGTCACCGCTACTAGGAGTCTTCACGGTAATGAACAATAGTGGGGTGCTGGTGCCGTCAATAATTAGGGATGAGGAACTTGAACAGTTAAGGAAGTCCCTTGGCGACTTAAACGTGGCGGTCCTCCCATCAAGGTACACAGCAATAGCCAACCTAATACTCGTCAACAATAAGAGGGGGGTAGTGTCACCAATAGTTGAAAGGGAGTACCTCAACATTGTTAGGGATAACCTAAACATTGAACTTGAGGTTAGGGATATTAGGGGCCTTTACATAGTCGGCTCCCTAGCCGTAGTCAACGACAGGGGTATCCTAGTCTCACCAGAGGTCGACGAGGAAGACATCAACTTCCTCAAGGGCTTCTTCGGCGTAAGGATAGGCGTGGGCACTGTGAATAGGGGTATTAGCCTAATCAGAAGCGGTATAGTCGCCAATAACAAGGGCGCGGTGGTTGGCGACTCAACCACGGGCTTCGAAATGATGAGGATAACCGAGGTTCTAGGGTAAGCTGACACCTTCCTCGCCCTGAGAGACGAGGGCCCCCTGAGCTACTGGATACCTCAGCTAGGCTTCATAAATCCACCATAAGACCCATGCAGTGGGGACGCCACGCTATGAATGGCGAGGTTTGCTGCTTACTTCGTCAGGACGCCCATTAATCGTCATCAACTCCGGTTACCGTCGTCTCATCATCTTAAAACCGCGAACCTTCACCATTCAAGTCTGGTTAAGGTATTATAAACCTTAACCTTGATAATTAACTAAGGCAACCACAGGACCCGCGCCACCTTGTACATTACTACTCAGCCTTAATGATGAGCATCGCCATGAATTTGCTTTATATAGAGGCTCACCCAGTGGTGAATTGGAAGGCCCGTGCTTGGTAAGAAGGCCCTCAATGCGCTGGACCTGGTTGCGATAGCGTCTGAGCTTAACCCAGTGGTGGGTGGTGGTAGGGTTATTAGGGTTTATAGGCTTGGTGACTCGCATTACTTCAAGATAAGGACACGCACCGACATAGTGTACCTCGTGGCTAACCCGAGGAGGTTTAGCCAAACCTGGAGGATACCCCAGGGCCTATCACCAAGCCCACTGAGGAGGCTAGTGGAGGGCTGTGTTGTGAATGGTATTGAAGCCAACTTGGATAGGGTCATAAGCATGGTTATGAACTGCGGTAAACTCACCTTTGAGCTAATACCACCGTTCAACATAATCTTCACGGTTAATGATACCATCAAGTGGGTTCTACATGAGTATAGGGGGAAGGATAGGGAGGTTAAGGTTGGGTTAACTTACATTGAACCACCAAGGAGGTTCCTCGACCCAAGGTTCTTCGATAACCTACTCAAGGTGGCTGAGGAGTCTGGTCTAAGCGTGGAGTCGTTGTCAAGGAGACTTGGCCTCGGCGTGGACTGGGCCAGGGAGGTTTGCAGTAGGTCTGGATGCAGCGACTTGGCTTCAACGTGGTTCAGCATTAGGGGTATACTCGAGGCCCTTCACCTCGGTAGACTTAAACCAACTATATACCTAAACACCCCATACGTATCACCACTACCACTTGTCACAATCAATGGTGAGTTTAGGGAGGTGGCCAGCTTCAATAAGGCCGTGGATGAATACTTCAGCGCCATTGAGGTGGAGAAGGCAGCTGAGGACAAGGTTAAGGATTACGAGGAGGAGGCGGCTAGGCTTGAATCATCGGTGAGGGAGCTTGAGGAATCCATAGGCAAATACATGACCGAGGCAAGTGAGTTTAGGAGGAGGGGTGAGTTAATCATGAGTAGGCTTTATGAACTTAATGAACTCCACGGCGAATTACTCAACCTGTACGCTAAAAGTAAGGACACATTCAAGTCCAACGTCAAGGGCATGGTGCACGGCGACATCAAGGTTATTGACTACGACCCATTGAGGAAGGCGATTAAGGTCATGGTTAATGACACTGAGGTTGAATTAAACCTGGGTGAGAAGCCGAGCGAGACGGCAACTAGGTACTTTAATGAGGCTAAGAGGCTTGAGAAGAAAGCGAAGGCAGCCGAGGATAAGTTGAATGAGTTGAGGAGTAGGATAGATGAATTGAGGAGTAGGGCTAGGGAGGAGAGCGAGGAGGCTAAGGCAAACGTAAGGTTCATTGCAAGTAGGGAGTGGTTTGAGAGGTTTAGGTGGTTCATAACCAGCGGTGGCTTACCGGTGTTAGCAGGCAAAGACGCCAATCAGAATGAAACCCTCGTCAAGAGGTACATGAATCCATGGGACGTGTTCCTCCACGCAGACATCCAAGGGGGCCCAGTTACAATCATTAAGGTTAGTAAGGGCCAGGAGGTTAAGCAGGCGGACTTGGCTGAGGCATCGCAGTACGCCGCTGCCTACTCTAAGGCGTGGAAGCTTGGGGCTAATTCAATAGACGTCTACTACGCCAAGGGTGAGCAGGTTAGTAAGAGGGCTCCAAGCGGTGAGTACGTATCCAAGGGTGGCTTCATGGTCTACGGCCAGAGGGGTTGGGTTAGGGGGGTGGAGTTGGTGATTGGCGTGGGCATTAGGATTGATAATGACGTCGTTAGGTTAGTCTCAGCCCCACCAGGTGCAATTAATTCACTCGCCAACTACTACATCATACTTAAGCCGGGTAATGTTGAGAGGAGCAAGGTGGCCAGTGACATTAAGGAGCTGCTAATGGGCAAACACCCAGCGGTCAGGCAGATACCGGTGGAGCACATCATGGAGCATGTACCAGGCCCCTCAACGATAATAAGCGTGGGTGTGGGTAACCCGGTGGATTGGGGTAGGGTTAAGGAGGTTTTTAACAGGATTGCCGGTTAAGCCGCCTTAAAGGGCCTTATCAGCAGGTCCCTATTCAACTCCACGCCAAAACCAGGCCTCCTACTTAACCTAACCTTACCGTTCTGGGGCACCGGCTCATCCTTAAGCAGTGGGTGGAATTGTGGGGTGACCTCCGTGGCGTCAGGTGAGGTAACTATGTACTCTGCGAATGGGCTATTAACCCTGGTTATTATGAAGTGGTAGCCGAACACGCTCGAGCCATGTGGAATAACCCAGGCACCGTAGGCCTCGGCTAGGGCAGCTATCTTAATCATTGGCGTTATTCCACCAACCCAAGTAACATCAGGCTGGATAACATTAACCTTACCAACCTCCAACAGCAACCTGAAGCCGTGGATCGTCGACTCATGTTCGCCACTGGCAACCAACGTTGGTGGGGCTACGTTGGCTAATGCGCCATAGGACCAGTAGTCGTCAGGTATGAAGGGTTCCTCAATCCAGAATAACCCAAGGGGCTTAAGCTCACTGAGCAGCCTCTGGGCGTAGGGTAGGTCTAGGCTCATCCAGCAGTCGTACATTAAGAGGAAGTCATCCCCAACCTTCTCCCTAGCCTCCTTAAAGATCCTCACGTTATCCCTCAAACCCTCAACCCCATCCGCCGGGCCATGGACGAGGGGCAGTTTACCACCTATGAAGCCCAGTCTCTTTGCCGCATCAGGCCTTGGGCCCGTGGCGTAGAACACTAGCTCATCCCTAACGGGCCCACCCAATAGGTCATACACCGGGAGGCCCCTAACCTTACCCATGAGGTCCCATAGGGCTAGGTCGACGGCTGAAATGGCGTTCATCACAATGCCCCTCCTACCGTAGAATATGGTTGCCTTAAACATCTGATCCCAGGTCTTCTCAACCTCACCAACGTACTTACCAACCACAAACCTGGATAGGTGGTTCTCAATTATCCACGCCGCCGGGTAACCACCGGTGCTAACCCCAAACCCAACCTCGCCGTCACTGGTCTCAACCTCAACAACCACAGAGCCCAGTACATTCAAGCCCCAGGAGGCCCTGCTGGCCCTGTACTCAGGGTAAATCGATATGGGTGTGGCTATGTAGCCGAGTATCCAATGTCCACTTGACTGGTCGTGGTAATCCGCTCCACCACCCTTAACCACGTAGGCCCTAACCTCCTTAATCCTCTTCAACTCAACCTCCACATCAACCCTACCCACGTCACCCACCTGGGTTAAACATGACCTTGACGTATTTCGTTTCCGTACCGGCCAACTCCTCGAAGGTCTCCTGCCCCCTCTCAAGGGGCCTGATGTCAACCCAACCCTCCCTCGGGTCCAGTAGCCCTGACTCCAGTACCCTAACGGCCTTAAGGAAGTCCTCATCGGTGTAGGAGAAGGAGCCCTTAATCTCGATTTCACTCCTCACTATCAGGTTCCCCGGTATGGTAACCTCATTGTCGTGGAGCCCAACGAAAATAACCCTACCACCCCTACGCACAGCGTTAATGGCAAGTCCCCTGGTGTCCTCAGATCCAACCGCATCAATAACGGCATCGAAACCTTCGGGGTGGGTTTCCCTAAGGCTCTTAAGCGCCTCATCACCGGTCACGCTCAGCGTTGAGGATGCCCCCCACCTCCCCGCCCATTCAAGCCTATTCCTGTTGATATCAATCACAGTTACGTCTTTAACGCCACCTATGCTTAGTAACTTAACTGCCAATGCCCCAACGGGCCCAGCTCCAATAACCAGGACTGAGTCGCCTAGGCCAGCTCCGGATAGCCTAACAGCCCTCATTGAAGTGGCTAATGGCTCGGCTAAGGCACCCCTAACCGGGTCACTGACTGGGTATAGGTTATCGGCTGGCACGGCAACGTACTCTGCGTAGGCGCCTGGGTAATCTATGCCTATTATCTTCCTCATTAGGCAGAGGTTCTTCAACCCACTCCTGCAGTACCTACAATGCCCACAGCCAATAATTGGGTTAACGGCAAATAACCTGCCGATCAAGTCCTTTGAAACACCTGGCCCAACCTCCTCAACAACGCCCGTGAACTCATGGCCCATTATTAACGGTGGCCTACGTAGCTCATTCTTACCCAGGAAGCCTCCAACATCAGAGCCGCATACGCCAACGTACCTAACCCTCATTAATACCCAGCCGGGCTGTGGTGTTGGCGTAGGAACATCCTTAACCTCCATCCTCCTAACCGCAGTCCAAACTAGGGCCTTCACAGCAGTAATAGCGTTAAGTTGGAATTTAAACATGTGGGCTAACCTGTTCGATTCAATAAGACTAAGTCCTAAGGGCTGGGCTTAAGGCGTGGGACTGACCTGTTAGGTTAAAAACTAAAAAATAAGTTATATCCACATTCACCGTGGCTGGTGGTTTAAGGGTTTCGGATGCCAGGGTTGAGTTCACTGTGAACCCGCTTGGCATAGATGAACAAAGGCCTAGGTTCTCCTGGGTACTTGAACACGAGGAAAGGGGTCAATTTCAAACTGCATACAGAATCATCGTTAGTAGTAGCCTAGAAAACGCGGTAAAGGGCATTGGGGATGTTTGGGACAGTGGTAGGGTTGAGTCGAGGGATCAGGTGGTTAAATACGGTGGACCACCCCTAAGCAGCTTCACTAGGTACTACTGGAGGGTTAAGGCGTGGGACTCAAGGGGTGTTGAGGGGGATTGGAGCAGCATTCAGTGGTTTGAGACAGCCCTCCTCAACCTCGGTGAGGAGTGGACGGCGAAGTGGATTGGTGGAGGCCAGTTGCTGAGGAGTACCTTTAAAATCGATGGCGAGGTTCTTGAGGCTAGGGCATACGTAACCGGCTTGGGCTACTATGAACTTAGGATTAATGGGGAGAGGGTGGGGGATAGGGTCCTTGACCCACCCTGGAGCGAGTACGATAAAACCGTCTACTACAGCGTTTACGACGTAACAAACCTGGTTAGGAATGGTGGAAACGCCGTGGGGCTTATACTCGGTAGGGGTAGGTATAGCCCAGTCTCGCCAAGTAGAACCCAGATACCGAACCTCAAGTATTACGATGAACCTAAGGCAGGCGCAATGATTAGGATTAAGCTGAGGAATGGGTCAATAGTAACCATAACCACTGATGAATCCTGGAGATGCCTGGACAAGGGACCCATAATATACGATGACATTTACAATGGTTACAGGTACGATGCAAGGCTTGAACCAGTTGGCTGGGATGAACCTGGCTTTAACGACTCTAACTGGGCTCCATGCATCGTGGTTAAGCCACCTAGTGCTAGGCTTAGGTCCACCGCAACTGTACCTGGGGTCAAGGTTAAGGGTACCTTGAAGCCGAGGGAGTACTATAACCCAAGGCCTGGGGTTTACGTATTTGACTTCGGCCAGAACATGACTGGCTGGGTTAGGTTGAGGGTTAGGGGGTTAAGTGGCATGGAGGTTAAGGTTAGGCATAGTGAGGTTGTAAACCCAGACGGCTCTATTAATGTTGAGAATATTAGGGGTGCTGAGGCCACGGACACGTACGTGCTCAGGGGTGGGGGTGTTGAGGTTCTTGAACCCAGGTTCACGTACCATGGTTTCAGGTATGCAGAGATCACTGGTTACTCAGGCGTGCCGTCTATTGACGACGTGGAGGCTGTCATAGTGCACTCGGACCTTGAACCTGTGGGTTCGTTATCGTGCTCTGACAGGATGGTTAACGACATACATAGGATAACCTGGTGGAGCCTGAGGGCCAATATACTGAACGGTGTGGTCACCGACTGCCCCCAGAGGGATGAGAGGATGGGGTGGCTTGGGGATGCTTGGCTATCCTCAGACTCAGCGGCCTACAACTTCAACATGGTTAAGTATTACGAGAAGTTCATTAGGGATATGGTGGATTCCCAAAAGGATGATGGGTCAATACCGGACGTGGTGCCACCCTACTGGAACCTTTACCCAGCCGACCCAGCCTGGGGGACTGCCCTAATCTACATCCCCTGGCTACTCTACGTGCACTACGGTGATGTTGACATCCTAGCCGAGGCCTATGACGCAATGAAGAAGTGGTGGAATTTCCTATGGTCCAAGGCTAAGGATGGCTTATTGTACTTCAGTAAGTACGGTGAGTGGGTGCCTCCAGGTAGAATACACTCCATTGAGTATTGCCCACCTGAAATACTCTCAACATGGATACTCCACAGGGATGCCTTAACCCTAGCCCAAATAGCCAGGGTGCTGGGTAAGGGTGAGGATGAGGGTTACTTCAAGGGTAAGGCGGAGGAGATTAGGGAGGCGTTCAATAGAGCATTCTTAACCGAGCGCGGCTACTACTCAAGGTACACGGCACCAGATGGCTCAGTTAAGGTGCTTGGAGGCTCCCAGACATGCAATGCGCTACCCCTATACCTAGACATGGTGCCCGGTAACAGGGTTAACGACATTGTTAAGGCTCTCGTTAACAATGTTGAGGTTGAGTGGAATAGGCACCTGGTGGTGGGTATATTCGGAGCCAAGTACGTGCCCGAGGTCCTGGTTAAACACGGCTACGTGGACCTGGCCTATAAGGCTATAACACAGGAAACATACCCAAGCTGGGGTTTCATGGTTAAGGAGGGTGCAACAACCCTGTGGGAGAGGTGGGAGTTGATAACTGGGGGTGGCATGAACTCCCTCAACCACCACATGCTGGGTAGCGTGGATGCGTGGTTCTACAGGAACCTAGGGGGCATAATACCCCTTGAACCAGGGTTCAGCAGGATAATGATAAAGCCAATTATGCCAAGTGGCATAAGGCACTGCTCAGCCTCACTATACACGGTCAGGGGCTTGGTTTCCGTCGAGTGGAGTAGGAGCGATGGTGAATTAACCATGGTGGTAACCATACCAGTCAACACGACGGCCGAGGTTCACATACCCAAGATCAGTGAATCCATGGCGATTAGGGAAGGTGATAGGGTAATTTGGAGCCAGGGCAAGGTACTGACAACAGGAGCTGGAGTACTGTCAATTAGAGATGCTGGAAACAGCATAATCATTGAGATTGGTTCAGGGAAGTACATATTCACGGCCAATGGTGTTAAGGTTAACTCTTAAACGCTAGCCAATCTATTATAGATAAAAAATAATAATCCCAGCTACATGCTAACCACTGGTTGCGGTAAAGTATTAACATGGATTAAGGCTATTGCTGGTTTCATTGCGGCATGTTGGCGCATGCCCCAGTACACCAATGATAATTTAAGTTAGGTAAAGGCACTTAACGTCCGAGGTTGGGTTAATTAAACCACGCAGCACTAACATTGAACGGATGCATAGAAAGGTTTTTAAATTGCGTGTCCAATTATTGGACACGCAACGCCATCCTTTTAAAATCAGTGGATTTAAGGTACCCCTACCCTAAAGGCTCATGCGTGAGTCTGAGTTAAGGTTGATTGTATGGTCAGTCTTTAGGTCGATCATCATTCCCTCATGGCCTGCGTGGCTACATCACCACTGGTTCCTATGCTATAAGTTTTTAAGCCTCCTGGTTATGGTTTTTCTTGATATTTAATGCTTGCGGCTGGGGAAATTTACATACCGGATATGTCAGTCTTCCTAGATGGGTCCCTAAAGGAGTATCTGCAGGGTGGCGGGGTTAAGGGTAGGTTGCTCATTCACACAGCCATAATTAGGCGCTTTGAGGATGATGCTAAGTTGGGCTCCTCCCTCGGCATCCTGGGTCTTGAGGAGGTTGCCGCCATATACAACATGGCCTCTAAGATGGGTGACGTTACTGTTGAGTACGTGGACATGGTGCCTAGGTCAGCTGACCCAAAGGACCCCGAGAACGTGATACTCAGCACAGCTAGGGAGCTTGGGGCCACGCTGATAACCAGCGATACGATGATTAAGAGGGTTTGCGAGGCCATGGGGATTAGGCACGTTTACATAGGTAAGGGGGCTGGGTTACTTGAGATTGAGAAGTGGTTCCAAAGATACCCAGACATAATGTCGGTACACCTCAAGGAGAACACGCTACCCATGGCTAAGAGGGGTTCCCCAGGCAACTGGGAGCTTGTTTACCTGGATAATAAGGTGTTGAATAGGGAGTACCTTGAGAGAGTTGTTAGGGAGGTGCTGTCCACGGCGTACAGCGGCGGTAATGGGGCGGTTATTGAGGTTATGAGGAGCCACTCCCTCATAGTCCAGTACAGGGACATTAGGATAGTGGCTGTGTTCCCACCCGTGTCGGATGGTATAGAGATAACAGCCGTTAGGCCGTTGGTTAAGAAGCGCATTGAGGAGTATAACCTACACCCGAAGGTTGTTGAGAGGCTTGAGAGGGGGGCTGAGGGAATACTTATAGGTGGGGCCCCAGGTGCGGGTAAGACGACCTTCGCCCAGGCCCTAGCCGAGTTCTACGCCTCGAAGAACAGGGTGGTTAAGACAATTGAGTCGCCCAGGGACATGGTGCTTCCAGACCAGGTGACGCAATTATCCAAGAACTTAGCCACCCCGGAGGAGCTCCACGACATACTGCTCCTGTCAAGGCCCGACTACACGATATTCGATGAGATGAGGGATACCGCCGACATACAGCTTTACGTTGACCTTAGGCTAGCCGGCATAGGCATGGTGGGTGTTATCCACGCCACGTCGCCCATAGACTCCATACAGAGGTTCATAGGTAGGGTTGAACTGGGCATGTTACCGTCAATAATAGACACCGTCATCTTCATAGATAAGGGTAACGTGAGTAAGGTCTACTCACTGGAGATGACTGTTAAGATCCCGGCTGGCCTAAGGGAGGAAGACTTAACAAGGCCGGTGGTCATTGTCAGGGATTTCATAACAGAGGAGCCCGAGTACGAGATCTACGTCTTCGGTGAGGAGACCTTCGTGGTCCCATTGAAGAGGAGGAGTGTTGAGGTTAGTAAGAGGGCTGTTGACCAGGTCCTCAGGGTTATTGGTAAGTACGCTCCACTTAACCAGGTCATTATTGAGCCCAGGGAGGATACAGTGGTCATTAAGGTGCCCCAGGAGTACTACGGTGTTGTGCTGGCGAAGAGCCTGCCTAGGATTGGTAGGATTAAGAGGAAGTTTAAGGTTGATATTAGAATAGAGCCAAGGCAGTAATATGCCTCAACCGAGAAGTCTCATAATTAGGAATTTAGAAGTAACGAGAGGTAATTAAGGCTGAAGAAACTGCAATAAACCCGAAGTAACCCATTGCTAAGGGTGAGGATGCCTTTAGTTATCTACATTCAATTATAGCCTGTGCAAGGTAAAAGTATAAATATCCACTGTGGGTTTAGGGCATATGAGTTTAAGGAGGGAGGGCAGTAATGCTGCTACTGCGGATTCGCAGCAGCCCCAGCAGTACGAGTATTACCCTTACGACTACGGGAATTATTATACCTACGGTGGTAATAATTATAGTAGCCAAACATACCCGTTTGATGTAACCCAGTACTACACCGCCCAATTGCAATACAGCCTATACGCCAATAAGGCACCCACCGGCATAGCCTACCTGGATGCCTTACTGTACGGTGGACTTAAAAGGGGTGAGGTTTACCTAGTTGCCGGTGAGGCTGGGTTAGGTAAGACGATATTCAGCCTTAAGTTCCTTAAGACTGGGGCTGATATCGGTGAACCGGGCATCTACATTAGTGTTGATGAGCCCAGTGAGGACGTTAAGAGGGGGGCTTATGAGGCCCTCGGCTGGGATCTTGATGCCTATGAGAAGCAGGGTAGGGTTATCATATACGACTTCAGGACCCACTTTAAACTATACTCCAAGGAAGGGGCGGCATTAACCCTCGACCCCAGGGACGTGGCTAAGATGATAATTGACGTCATTCAGAGGAATAAGGCTAAGAGGGTTGTAATTGACCCAATAGCACCACTGCTAATAACCGGCCACCAGGACATACTATGGGTTAGGGAGTACCTAAGGGAGCTTGTTTTCCAGCTTAAGCGCTACAAAGACACAACAACCCTATTAACCTCAGAGATACCCACGGGTGAGTCTAAGGTAAGTAGGTTTGGTGTTGAGGAGTACTTAGCAGGCGGCGTACTGATGCTTCAACTCTTCGAGGAACCCATCATGCACCAAATCTTCAGGGTGATGTATATAAGGAAGATGAGGTGGATGCCGATACCACCCGTTAAGCTGGTTTACGAGATACAGAGGGGTGAGGGCATTGTGATAAGGGGTCTACTACCCGATGTGCTTAGGTACATTCAACAGGGGTACCAGTACGGCTACTACCCGTACACAACCCAGTGATTAAGTAATGAGGGATTTAATGGATGCGTTAGGCGGCATCATAAGTAGGATTAGGGGCTCCACGGTTATTGATGAGGAGACGCTTAGGGGCATACTGAGGGATTTACAGAGAGCCCTGATAAGGGCTGACGTCGACGTTAAGTTAGTCTACGACTTAACCAAGGGCATTGAGCAGGAGTTCAAGGAGGCTAAGGAGTTGCCACCGGGCTTAACGGCAAAGGACTACCTAATCTACCTACTGTACAGGAGACTCACGGACCTGCTTGGCGGCGATAAGGAGCCCGACGTTGAGATTAAGGTGAAGCCGTACGTAATTATGCTCGTTGGCGTTGAGGGTAGCGGTAAAACAACCACAGCCGGTAAGTTAGCCTTATTCTACATTAAGAGGGGGCTTAGGGTTGGGTTAATAGAGACGGATACCATTAGGCCGGGGGCCTTCGACCAATTGAGACAGTTAGCTGAGAGGGTTAAGGCAATGTTCTACGGTGACCCAAGTCTAGGCGATGCCATAAGCATTGCAAGGGCTGGCTTAGAGAGGATGAGGAGTGGTAAGGCGGATCTGATCATAGTAGACACGGCTGGGAGGCATAGGAATGAGGAGGAGCTCCTCAGGGAGGTTAAGGGGATTTACGATGCCGTTAAGCCCAACGAGGTAATGCTAATCGTGGATGCAACCAATGGTAAGCAGGTTGGGGCCCAGGCGGAGACGTTCAGCAGGTACATACCCATCAACTCCATATTCGTGACTAAGCTGGACAGCACCGCCAAGGGTGGTGGGGCCTTGGTTTCAGCCGTTAGGACGGGGGCTAAGATCAAGTTCATTGGTAATGGGGAGGATTTAGAGGACATTGAGGTCTTTAACCCAAGGAGGTTCGTGTCTAGGCTAATGGGGATGGGTGACGTGGAGGCGCTGCTGGATAGGGTTAAGGCCATTGAGGAGGAGGAAGAGGTCCTAGAGGACATTGAATCCGGTAAGTTCACCCTACTAACGTTGATGAAGCAGCTTGAGGCCATGGGTAAGCTTGGACCCCTCAGTAGGATCCTCCAAATGCTGCCCATTGGGTTAATGCCACAGTTGAAGGGTTTATCTGATGAACAGTTGGCCAACGCCCAGGATAGGATGAGGAGGTGGCTATCCATATTAAGGTCAATGACTAGGGAGGAGCTCCTAAACCCAAACATAATCAACGCCTCAAGGATTAGGAGGATAGCTAAGGGTTCAGGGACTACGCCAAGGGATGTTAGGGAGCTGTTAAGGTACTACAACGAGATGAGCAGGATGATGAGCAGCATTAGGAAGAGTCAACGCAGGTTAGGCAGCCTATTTAAGAGGCTTAACCTAAACCAGGGTCAGTAAGGGGTGAACCAATCACCCATCATTCCGGAAACCTTCTCATCACTAATCGGCACACAGCCACCACCTTAATAACCCTACCCAGCCACCGCCCATAGGGTCACAATGGTGCATCAATGTTTGATGCTAATGCAGTAAAGTTAATATTAGCTTAGGTCAACCTGAACCATGTGGTGATGCGGCGTGATAACCATAGATGGCTCAATGGGTGAGGGTGGTGGGCAGATACTGAGGACGGCGCTGGCTTTATCCATAGTCACAGGTGAGCCCTTCAGGATGATTAACATAAGGGCTAGGAGGAGTAACCCAGGGCTGCAGCAACAACACCTAACAAGCGTCATGGCTGCTGCTAAGGTCAGTGGGGCTAGGGTTGACGGTGCCTATAGGGGTTCAACAAGCATAACCTTCGAACCCCACAGCGTTAAGTGCGGTGACTACACCATTGACATAGGGACCGCGGGCAGCATCAGCCTAGTCCTCCAGACGCTACTACCCGTATTGGTAATTGCTAATTGCAATAGGGTCACATTGGAGATAACGGGCGGCACTGACGTACCCAAGGCACCTCCAATAGACTACATGCGCCATGTCCTAGCCCACAACCTATCCTTAATGGGACCCAGGCTCAACATTGAGGTCATGAGGAGGGGCCACTACCCAAGGGGTGGTGGTAGAGTTAAGGTGACTGTTGAGCCCGCAGCCAAGTTAAGGCCCATCAGGATAACTGAACTGGGCGAGTTAAGGGGCGTTTGGGGTATATCACACGCCGTTAGGCTACCAAGCCATGTTGCGGTTAGGCAAGCCAAGGCGGCTGAGGAGTACCTAGCTCAATTGGGTTTAAGCCCTAAAATAACGCTTGAATACTATGAGCAGGGCAGTGACCCACACCTGGGCCCAGGCTCAGGCATAACACTGTGGGCTGAGTCAACCAATGGACAGAGGATAGGCTCAGATGCACTGGGTGAGCGTGGTAAGCCAGCTGAGACTGTGGGTAGGGAGGCGGCTGAGGGGTTAGCTGCGGTGATTAAGGCCGGCGCAGCCTTCGATGACCACATGGGGGATATGCTGGTCCCATTCCTAGCCCTAGCTAACGGTGAATCCCAATACACAGTGGCCAACCTAACCTCCCACCTATCAACAAACATAGAGGTCGTCAAGATGTTCATAAAGACGGAGATAGAGGCCATTAAACGTACAAGCAACGTCCTAATTAAGGTGAAGGGTATTGGGTTAGGCCTGAGATAAACAGGATTTAAGCTTACCATACCGACTTAACACATCACCTCTTAGGCTTAGAGCAAGAGGGACTAAGCAAGATCTCTACCTAAGAGCCTTGACAAAGGCTATTATTGAAAGTAAGGAGGGCCCTGAGGGTAAGCTTAAGCATCTTAACCTCTCCTTAGGGCTAAATTAACTACAATCTTACAATTAACCAATTTCATTGTGGCTGTTTAGGGATCTATAAATCTTAGGTTACATAAGAGACATACGGTAGACCTGAATCGTAATTAATCATGTGTGATGTATGCAGCATAAGGGTTATTAAGCATTCCAACAGATACCAACTGGCTAGTGATGATGCGTGGCAGCAACGGAACGGTGACGAACCTTGTCTCACGCTGAGTCAACGTAAATAACTGGTTATGCCCACTATGGATTTAACTAAGTTAACTGCATAAATACTTAAAAGGTAATGCCATGAAATATTAATATGGCCATTAGGGAGGGTGATGTAATCGTTGCAACAGCACCCTACATACCAGGCTACAGGGTGGTTAAGGTAATTGGCATTGCGCTAGGCATCACGGTTAGGTCAAGGGGGCTTGGCGGCAGATTTCTGGCCGGACTCAGGTCACTGGTTGGTGGGGAGATTCAAGAATTCACGGAACTTGCTGAGCAGGCTAGGAGGCAGGCTATAGAGAGGATGATTAAGCATGCCAAGGAGCTTGGGGCAAATGCAGTGATAAGCTTCAGGCTTGATTCAAACGAAATAAGCGAGTACATGGACGAGATAATAGCATACGGCACAGCAGTCGTGGTGGAGCCTGAACAGGGAAGTAGCCGTGTGGTAATGGAGTAAGGTAAAATTATGCCCAGCGTCATCAGCTCAGTCTCAGCGGCCTCAGCACTGGCTATTGCAGTTGTTTACTGGGTAGCCGCATCAATAGCGGCCTACGTGGCCTTTAATAGAGCATTGTGGAGGGGTAATAGGGGCTGGGTCTTCATCGGCGTGGGCTACATGCTACTAGCCATCATCATTCAATACGTGCTCCAGCAGATCCCAGGATTAGTAATATTGATTAGGGAGTTGCCGTTAATATTAAGTGTTAAGAGCATCACGGAGATTAATTCCCTGCTGCTTAGTTTACTGAAGCCCTACATACCATGGCTCATACTGTACTATGGCTTAATGGCCGGTATATGCCAGGAGATTGCAAGGTACTTCGCCGTTAAGGACAGGGAACCAGCCTCAGCACTATACATAGGCTACGGCTTCGCCCTCATCGACATTGCCGTGGGTGTGCTCAGCCTAGTTAGCATCTTAGCGGTAGCACGCATGGGTTTACCCATCGTACCCTTTAAAAATCAACTTCAGGCATTGTTGACCATCCAGTACGTTGGCATTGCCGTTCAACCATTAGTCTCATTTCTATTCCACCCAGGTGCATCAATGTTTCTAAGAGCCATGCAGGCTAATGGGAGGGGCTTAAGGGGCTTAGCCGCAACCATTATCGCCCATACATACGCTGATTCCCTCACCCTATATCTAAATTACATACTCTATGAATTGTTAACAGTAACAGGTATATTATTCATGGTAACTTTAATGGCGTATTTTAGTACAGTAATAGTGATATCAATTGTCTTCTTCATAATAGGCCTTAACAAGGTTAAATATCATACCAGTTCATGATCCACATGCGGTAAAGGTAAGGATTACTTTAATGGACTTCTTATTTTTAGGAAATGAAAGGTAAAGGCGTATCTGTGGAATGTTAATTAAAGGATCTCTTATAAATTATTGCATTAATGTTTTCATAGGTAAGATGAATAATAGTAAAGTTTAAGAATCAATAAGCAACAAGCAAATTATGGCTAAACTAACAGGTAAGGTAGCCATAATTACTGGGGCTGGTCAGGGCATAGGTAAGGGTATTGCCATTGCCCTGGCTAAGGAGGGGGCTATAGTGGTTGCCACTGATATTACAGGAAAGGAGAGAGAAACCATTAATGAGGTTGAGTCAATGGGTGGGAAGGGGATGGCGCTTAGACTTGATGTTACTGACCCTAAGTCAGCTGAGGAGGTTGCCAGGGGAGTTTATGAAGCATACGGGAGGGTGGACATTCTTGTTAATAATGCTGGCATTTATCCATTTAAATCATTCCTAGATATGACCATTGAGGATTGGGGCAGGGTCATTAATGTTAATCTTAATGGGACTTTCTACGTAACCAAAGCCGTGGTGCCTTACATGGTTAAGCAGAGGTATGGTAGGATAATAAACATAGCATCAATAGCCGGCGTCGTCAAGGGTTTCATAGGCCTAACCCACTATAGCGCATCAAAGGCTGGTATTGTTGGTTTCACACGTGCCCTCGCACTTGAGCTAGCACCTTATGGTATTACAGTTAATGCGATAGCCCCTGGTGCCATTCAAACACCTGGCGTCAGCCAAGGCGTAAATGAGGAGCAGGTTAAGATGCTCGTAAAAGTAATACCAGCCGGTAGGCTTGGTAAACCTGATGATGTAGCCTCAGCCGTCGCATTCCTAGTCTCTGATGAGGCCAGTTACATCAATGGCGCCGTGATTGTTATTGATGGTGGGTGGACAATAGCCTAAGGCCGGTTAATCTAGCGAGAGAGGTAGGAGAATCACGGCAAAGACCATGTTATTAGCTGGTGCTGTCAGCGCAATCTTAAACTCATCATTACATGTTAAGTAACCCAAACCTTTAAGCCAATAGCGGTGACGCTAGGGATGGCCACCATGAAGAATTCATTGAACTAAGCTCTGAGGTAAGCTATGTAACCCAACCTCCTGGTAACCTCCTATGCATCAACTCATGAATAAGAAATCCCATAAAGACTGCTAAATCACAAACACTAAGTGGCATATTAAACAGGAACGTGAAGGCTATGACCATGACTATCGGTGCAACAACCACGTTCCTATGCCCATGCCTATGCGGCATAAAGGATATGCCATAATAACCATTACTCAGTAGTTACGTCTCATCATTGAGAGTAATCATCGTATAATTTAGAAATCTCACATTAAATCAGGGGAAAATTCTTTGGCTATTTCGTGACAACGTTTCTCTTCATTGCATGACTTAGTTCATAATTATCACATGGCAGTTATGTGTTTTAAATGAACAAACGAGTTAAAAAAAGCCCAGTGATAGGTACCTTTAATATGGTTAAAACTAGATATATGGTACTCGCTTTAGTGGTTACCGCAGTAATCACTGCAATGCTCGTAATTTTGCCTAGAGTTCATTACCATGGGTCAGTGGGTACGTACAGTATTGAGGAGCTCCTTAGTGGTGTCCCTATACCAACCGTGTGCATAGTGGGCTATGCCACGAACCCGTATATAGGCAATTTAACGACTGGTTTAGGTAGGGTTGGTGTGCCTTACACGGTCACCATAGGTATAAGTAATCAGTCAATTGTTAGGTGCAGTATCCTAGTAATTAGCAGTGATTGGTTAGAGAATTTAGGTAATAGGTACAGGGGAGTAATAATTAATGCCATGCAGAGGGGCTTACCCATGGTTGCCGTAGGGCCTGACGCAGGTAACTCATTACTCATGGTTGTGGGCAATTTCATAACCAGTAAGGCGGCTTTAATAGTAGGGATACCCACTGGTAATGGTAAGCAGTTAAGGCCAGAACTGCCCGTAAACGTTGTTGCACTTGGAATAGCGGTGATACCGATACGCAACGCAACGAGATACCCCACTATCTGGGAGGTTTATGTAAACACCCCACTAACAAACATCACGTACATCGTGTTAAGTATTTGGAAGAACCACAACAATGCATTAATTAAAACCAACCTACCACTCTACGCGCTAGTACCATCACTGGCGATGAATACTGCCAAGGCGCTATTCCAGCAATCTGGGTCATCACTGTCAGTTAATATACAGGGCTTTAACTACGTTGGGTATGTTGGCTGGTATGCAACAAATACCTACGATTGGTACGGTAACCTGGCGGGCCAGCAAGCCCTTAGAGTTGATTTCTACTACACTACAGCAAATAATTATTACTTCTTCCTAAACCTGGTAAAGCATGATATAACAGGGTTTAATCCCCATGATCTATCTCCACCATTTACTCCATGTCAAGCTAATGAGGCGATTAATGGCTATACCTCCATATGGCCCGGGCAGGTACTATTTGATTCGGCACCAACTGGAGCGTCAAGTAACCAAGTCACAATAAGTTATCAAATAGGTGTCGGAAGTGGAGTTTACGTTGCTGTAAGTGAGACAATAACTCAGGGCTCGGTCGATTGGAACTACCTTAGCTTCCCAGCTGAGGGGCAGGATGAATTGACGTGGACCTTTAACAATCCATCAACTGAAACAACTTATACACTAGTGCCTGCCGACATCTTCCAACTAAACCCGAACCTATCAGGTGGGTATCCGCCATTATACGAAACAATAAATTCCACAGCCCTATTCGGCAATTTCTTTGGTTGCTTTAATTCACCTAGTCCAATAAGTGTCACTGTTGATGTTTACCCAACATCTGTTGCAGTGATAAGTACCAATACATGAAAAATTAGGGTAAAAATAACATTAAAATATAATTATCTTTAGTTACCTCTATGAAGATAATATTATGTGGCGTTACCATACTGGTAATGGGCTAGGTAACTTAGGTTTAGCATATATAGGGGTTTCGGGCTAATCCACCTATGCTTACCTTACCAGCACTCATTATGCTGGCGGCGTCGGTGGTTATGGTGCTGATCCATGCGGCTGGTGCCTACCTGGGCTTTAGAGGGTTAACTGTGCCGAGGGGGATTGGTGTTTACGTTTCCATTTACGAATCTCTCTACTACCTTTCACTCACAACATTGATGCTATCCATATTGCCAATTTGGCTTACCGTATTGGTAATAATAATGCTCATTACCCACCTAATCGGCACTTACATGTACCTGAGGGGTTACTTAGCCAGTTACGCCAGCCCTAGTTCATTGAGGTACTACGGTGTTTACGAATCCTTCGAATTAGCCATAATACTAGCTATAATCACATACATGGTGCTTTAATATTAATGCTTTGAATTATGCACTGGTAAGAAAGATACCACAGAGGTTTTAATACGCATTACCGACCCTCAAGCCCGTAATGCCTAGTGTCCATAGAGCGCGATCAATGCAAGCAGAGTTACAACCAGTGCCAGTGATTCGGCTAAGGAACCGAAGCCAATCCTCCTAATCCTAACCCTTAACTCATTCCTATCAATCTTGCCCTCGCCCAATGCGTGAATTGCCCTTATGCTAGGCTCTATGAGGGGTATTGTGAAGTACCAGTTAAGGTGGGTGATGGCTAATGCAGCCAGAGGAGGCGTAACCGTGAACCATAGTACGCTGGATAACCAAGGCTTAACGCTTCTAAAGGGTAGCTTACCCTCAACGTAAACTGCGGAGAAGGCGTGATAGGCCACCCAGGTTAAGGCTGCATAAAGCACGGGCATTGACACTGTTCCACCCATTAGGGCGTAGAATGGTAGGTAAACTGAGGCGATAAGCACCGTGCCGGCAACGTTAGCTAAGGCACCCCTACCCCTCCCCTTAGCCACCTCAAGCATGAATAACACCAGTGGCGCCACAGATATCGTTAACCATGCCGGTGGCCTTGGGTAGAGGAGGTATGCGTAAGGTACTACGTTAACCGTGAAGAGTGCGTAGTCCGTTAACCTGGGCCTTGACACCAACCTGAGGTGAACCCTAGTTAGACTAGTGATATTAAGCGCAAATAGGCCAGCCACCAGGATCAACCTAACTAGGTTTACTGGACCCAGGATCAGTACTGTGATTAGGGATGCCACGTATGAGGATGCCAACGCTGAGACAGCGCCACTATCAAAGTGGACACTTCGCCTAACACCAGTAGCCTGCACATGGTTAATGGACCCTTGGAGCTTTAACATTACCCAAGTTACCTGCACCCAATCCCCAATGGTAATGGTAACTACTCTCCCCATTAAGCAGTCCACCCACCCTTCAAGTGACCTGAGGCATCACTGCGCCTTGAGATGGCTTTACTTTTGAAATAAACTTGAGGGATCGTTAACATGGACCCATCCAAGGTGCATGCACACCGTACCCCTTCTCCACGTAACTCCTCAACCACTCCTCCTCAAACTCCCTAGGCACCCTTGGCCTCTTAACAACGTCATAGTAATCGTACGGCTTAATATCAAGCACTGGCGTACCTGTCCACGCGTCAAGGCCCCTAAGCCAAAGCCTAGGTGGGTCAAGTTTAACGAGTTCTAGGATGGATAGACCAATGGGATTAGGCCTTGTGGGATGCCTGGTGGCGAATACGCCAACCTCCCTATCAAAACCCTTCAACCTAACCCTTAGCGATACCTCCCTAGCCTCATGGAGCACGTAGATTAGTATTACGTGCGAGTATTCGCCAAGGCCTAGTAGACCATCTGTATACTCATCGTAAACCCTAATGACCCCCACGAACTCATACCTACTTCCATAGCGACCCCTCTCAGGATCGTTAGGCCTTGGGAAACCAACTTCAACAATCCCAATGGGCTTAAACCTGTACTCGTTCATTGGTTAAGTGGTTTACATTGTTTTATAAACTTGGCATTGCACGCAGTGGGGTTTGCCCTCACTTAACTCCATATTTACTCTTCAACTCGCTTACCTTAGAGACCCAGTAACTGTAATCAGCATTCTCCTCTATATCCTCAACACTCCTACTGCTCTCCACCTTCACATTGAGCTTTACGAAAGGCTAAGCAAAAGTATCTCAAGTTTCGACAAGGTTCAGGAGTTTAAATGACCCCCTTCCCGTCTCGGGGAGGCGGGGTTTTTCATTGTGGGGGTCTCGTCAGTTACTCCCTCTGCGGGGTTGGTGGTTTTGTTCTTGGGGTGGTGGTGAGGGTGGGGTATCGCCCCACCGACCCATCTGATGAAGAGAAGTAAACCCCCTCCCGGAGGCACCAACCCAAGCACCAAACACCCATGCAAAACTGGAACTTATAACCTGACGCATAAGACCCCACGTAGTGGGGTGACCCCGCCCTAAAGGGCGAGGCTTGCTGTTGTTGTCATAGCCGTCATGCTTCACGGCAACATTAGTTTTTAAGCTTCTGGGGACGGAAGCTACTTCCGGGGGTGGTAGTGTTTTTTGATTTACTGCCTAAGGAGGATAAGAATGATTTATTTGATAGTTAGGAGGAATTGAATAAACTTAAGGGACTTGAGGGTTTATATTCACCAATAACGTTGGTGCTTGGTTTTAGGAGGACTGGTAAGTCCTCGTTAACCCAACGGCAAAGAACACTAGCCGGGAGACACACCTCTTAGACTTCTCGTGGATGGTAAGAACAATGATGTTTATTACTCATAAGAGCTGTTAATAAGGATGGCATTAGGCGCATAAACTCTCTTCATCATTGTTTCAAAATTCATTAACATTAGCCGTAGTTGAGTCGTGATGCGTTAAGCTGATACATGGTGGCTTCAGGCTTACCTTTAGTCAGGTGGAGGCAAGTTAAGTTATAAGTTACAGGAATATTAGCAATATGGCTAGTACTACCACCACCGCGCCCAGTAGCCTATTGATTGTTAATCTTTCCCTACCCATTACGCTAGCCATGGCTTGAGCAATGAGTGGCATACTGCCGGTCATTATGACTGTTAAACCTAATCCTATTAGGTCGATTGAGTATGCGTATAGGGCTACACCAATGCCCAGATCAAGTATCGCCACTAGGGGTAGCCTAGTGCGTATGGTTGACTTGATGGCGCCCTTTAAATCATTATGCGTAATGTAGTTAACTATGAGGAGTATTATGCAGGCTGCCGCAACTCTGGTGAAGGCCAGCGTTATTGGGTTTAGGCCATTGACGTCGGCGACCTTAATCAGTGTTTGGCCAATGGCCCACGCCAATGATGCACCAAGTGCCAGTAAAACACCCCTAATGGTCACCCTCGATTCGCCGTGGGAAAGCAGGTAAACACCCACCACGACTAGTATGCCCGAGGCAACCTTAAGCGCTGTTAATGGTTCACCCAGCAGCGTCGCCAGTAGCACGGTAATGGGTATGTAGGTGTAGGATACCGGCGCAGCCACCGATACGCCTGAGTAGTTTATCGACATTAAATAAAGGGAGTCGCCGATGGCCAGCGACAGTAACCCACTTAATGAACCCCATACTGCGCCCACATTAAACCTGAGCAAAATGGCCGGGATCAGGAGAGCCGTGGATGCGTACAGCATTCTAAGGAAGTTAACGGTAATAGGCTTAATCCTCCTCATGAAGTCCCCGTAAGTTATAGATGCCCAAGCCCATATGAACGCCGTGGATAGTGCCGGTGCAGCATCAATAATCATAGAGATGGTTAATTGTGTCAGTAAATAAACCTGGCACCTTGAGGCTCCCACCCTAGTGGTGAGTAGGGATGGCATTAGTTGGGTCCGAAGACTGAGGAGATGCTTTTATCCGGGGCCTTAAATGAGGGTATCCTCATCGCAAGCACCTCCCTAACCTTATCGACACCAACCCTACTGATGAATTCGGTTATACTTTGGCTATTGGACTCAACATACATGTTGAGTATTAGATCAACGGCCTGCTCAGCATCCATGGGATCAATAGTACCCACCACATACCCAAGCTCAGTGGGACCGCCGCCTAGGGTTATGAGAATCCTAGTTTTAAAGCCGTATGGCTCCAGCCCTATGTCGGATACCCACGACATTCCACAGTCGTGAGTGCACCCACTAATGCCGATTCTAATGGGCCTATTAGTGCCCTTAAGGTGTATATGTATCCTTGAACCGAGGCTTGTTGTGTTAATGAGCCCAGGTGGGCATAGTTCACTACCAATGCAAGCCACTGTGGTTGGACCCTCGGTGCTGAATGGCCCCGGATCCTTAACCTCAACATCATTTAACTCACTGCTCATTACCCTCACAGGCACGTATATGGTCTGGTTATTGAAGAGTATGACGTAGCCTAACCCGTGTTTACCAGCAATGTCAGCTATCCTCTCCAATTCGCTCGACTCAACCCAACCAGTGGGATAATGGAGTTTAATCAACCTGGTGTTGATGAACCTTGGGCTTAGATCTGGTGCCGGTAGTGTTTGCTTAACTTTACCGGCAACGTCAAGTATCATGCTCCTAACCCTATCTATACCGTACTTAGCCACAACCCACTTAAACCCACGTCTCTCACCCTCCCTCTTAAAGACCTCAATTGCACCAACTATTATTGGCAGGAGATCCTCCGCCTTAACTCCTGAGAACATTAATTTAGCTGAGAAGGCATGTTCCCCAATACCACCACCCACGTAGACGTCGAAGGTGTCGCGGCCCTTAGCCACTATACCCACGTCCTGGGCCACTGGGATGGCGCAGGCCCTCTCACAGGCGGATATGGAGATCTTAAACCTATGGGGCATTGCTGATGGGCCCTCATACTCAGCCTTATACCTAAAGTAGTCACCTATGAATTTTGACAATGCCTCAGCGTTTACCTGGGCGAGGGGGCAGTGGTTGCTTGGGCATGGGATTGGGTTCCGCACGGAATTTCCACAGGAGTCCCTGGGGTCTAGGTTCACGGCCTTAAGCCTAGAGACTACTTCATCGAAGAGCCTGTAATTAACCTTAAATATCTCCACGTCTCCTCTAGTCCCAAGCATAACCCTCCCATCACCATACCTCCTGGAGACCTCGGCCAAGGTCCTCAGTTGATCGGTGAACCACTTGCTGGGATCTCTACCAACACCCTGCCTAATCCTAACCGAAACCCATGGGTTATCACCACGATTCTTATAGATGCCTTCATGTCTCCTTGGATAAATAATTTTATGAATATCGGAGTACTTGAACCCACTCATATGGGAGGTTAGGTCAGGCATCTTAATAACCCTATGCCATGTTACGTGGATGTCTTTTAGGGAACTGATTAGTAACATTTAACTTAAAGTTGATGCATAAGTAAGGTGCAATTCTGAGAATTAACTTAAATCAATGTTAGGTAACAAGGAGATTATTTAAGATATTTGATTAACCACCATCCCCTCTAAGCAGCCCTAGCTGGCTTGCCGGTTATGCCGAATTTCTTAGCCCACTCCTCGAATACCTTCTGCTCCTCCGGAGTTAATTCATGGCTGAACCTGTACCAGTTATCCTTAGGCTTAGCCGTGTTAGGTGCCTCTGGTGTCTTCCATATGCAGTTCACTGGGCATACTGGTATGCAGCTGAAGTCGTCAATGCACCAGTCCCATATTAACCTGGCTTTACCGTTCTCATCAAGCTCCCACGCATTTGTTGGACATACGGAGACGCAGGCGCCGCAGCCAATGCATATGTCTTGGTCATCAATAACCCTCACGTACTTCCTTAAACCCTCAGGTGTGGTTGGTATTTCACTGCGCCTAGACATACCACCACCGGCTGGATTCACCCAACACATCTTATACACTTTACCATAGGTACTCCTTACGTGGATTCTACTTAACAGTCCACGTAGATTCACACGCCTATATAATGTTGAGGTACACGTAGTAGATTAGGGCGTTAACCAGCGTAACCGGTATGCCGTACATCAAGAACTCGAGGTAGCTTAGGCGTGGCCCACCCCTCTTCTCACTAGCCTGTAGTATTATTATATTGCTGGCAGCCCCTATTAAGGTTAAGTTGCCGGCTATGGTACTTGCAGCCGCCAAACCAACCCAAGCAACCACATTGCCTGGCCCAAGGCCCAGCCCCCTCATTAGTGGTAGGTATAGGGCAACCATGGGTACATTGCTTATGACCTGGCTAAGTAGTATACTAGCCGTGAATATGCCCCACAGTGTTGTTGGGGCTGGTAGTAGGTGAGCCAGGTAACTTAAGACACCGGACGTGTAGGCCCCCTCACTAACTATGAAGAGGGCTATGAAGAACACTATGGTTTGCCAATCCAAGTTACTTAACACCTCATTCCTCCTACCGCTTAATGTGTAAATCACAGTGGCCCCAATTAAAGCGACCAATGCGGCATCCAGATTAAGCCCCATTAAGTCGGTTAACACCAGTGTTAGGACTATTAGGGCTAGGACCACTAGGGCTAGGTTGGATAGGGCGGGGTCACTTATCCTTACGTTAAGCCCCTTAACCTCAAGGTCATCCATGGCGTTCCTCCTGAAGAGGAGGAGCATTATGGCGTATGTGGCGGCTAGGTTGATTAAAGTTGGGATTGCCAGGTACCTCACGAAGTTTATGAAGGGTTTAGGTATACCCGACTCGATGGCTATGAGGAGGTTCTGCGGGTTGCCTATCGGCAGCATTACGGAGCCTATGGTGACTCCGTAGGCCAGTGCGTAGAGGAGTGGCTTAACGTCAATGTTCCTAGCTACCTTACTGCTCTCAGTTATCATTGGCGTGAAGCTGGCGGCTAAGCCATCATTTGAGATGAACATGCCTAACACGGCTGATGTTAGGAAGACCTTACCTATTAGGCTGTACATCCTCCTAGTTGATGAAACTAACCTGTAGGCTACGTAGGATAGGAAGCCGCTAACCTCAAGGGCTGAGGCTATTGTGAATAGGGAGAATAGGAATAGGATGACGTTGAGGTTAATTGAACTCAAGGCCTCGCTGGGGGTGACGACACCAGTCCCTATCATTATTGATGCCCCTATTAGCATCGCTACCCAGGCGGGTACATCAATCCTCCTTGAAACCCCCCTAAGCGCTATCAGGCTGTAGGTGATTATTAACGCTATTGAGGCCGCTATGAGCCTATACATCATGCCAATGCCCAAGTGACATATGCTTTATAAAACTATGCCCATGGCTAGTATGAGGCAGTTGCCTTACCCTTCAGTAGTGAGTACAGGAAGTCCAATGCGCTTGACCAGTCCAAGACCTCCTCATCGTAGTTAACATGTCTCATTAAAATCACCCTCTTCCTTATGGCTACACTCAAGCCGCATTCACTGCAGTACAACTGAACGTACTTACCATACTCCCTTAACGTTAACCTACTACCGCAACGGGGGCAGGTTAGGGTTAGTTTAATTTCAAAGGCCATTGCTTATTAACTGGGTTAAGAATTATCAGGCTAATAGTTATTTTAACCATTACACTGAAGTAGGCCTTAATTGCCTGAGTAATGTGGATAAGTACACTAATAGTTTTAGGGATAACCCATGGATAGTCATAATTAGGGAGCACCCAACTAATGCAGAGCGCCTTAGGCATTACGGCGTTAAGGTCAGGCAGTTAAACGCAAACTAACCTAACCCATGAACCTACTAATACATGAATAATTGCCTCCTCTCATCTATCTTGAGGAACAGTATGACCAGTGGCTGCTGTGACCTGGCAATGTCACTAACCCTGGAAACCACGTATGACAGTACATTGGGGTCACTTGTCTTAATCATTTCACGGACCTTGGTCACGCCGTATAGGTCTATTAACTCCCTTAGGAACTGCACGGTTAGGTAATTGGAGACTGCATCAATACCACATATTTCGTTGTTTTCAATTAAGGCCCTCCTAATGATCCTACTTATTTTACCCACCACCCTCTTGCCAATCATCTTTAGGTCATCTAGGTCTGCGGCCTCCTGCATCTCCTGGTCCTCACGGAACATTAACTTAACCCTCTGCCTCCACTTAACTATCCATAGGCTAACCCACTCATTAATGAAATCACTTAGCTTACCCCTCCTATAAAGTCTACATAGGTAGTTCAGGGACCCACCCCCGTGGAGAGTCCTGATGTAGATTATGAAGTCGTCCTTAGCAAAGGATGCTAATACCCTAATCTCGTTAGGGCTTATGTTTTGAATATTATTAACTAAATCATCCATTATCAACTGGTTAATCGCGTTCTCCAGTTCACCCCTATCGCAGGTGTGGGTGCTCACAATTCCCGCCTCCTCTTTAGAATTCAGAGGAGGGGGTGTTAATAAAGGTTATTCAGTATGTATCTATTAAGCCCTATTTAGCTTCTTTAAATTAGCAAAGATGCCATAACGATTTAAGTAAAGGGAATTTCAGCCTGTAACATTTTACATGACTATATCATTGTTTTTGATTACCTCTAAGTCTCTTTAATGCTGTTAAGTAGGTGGCGGAGGGTTTATAATGTGTTTCTTTCGGATTTTTAATTGGAGAGTGCCACTGTGAAGCCGATGAGCAGTCGCGAGGCAGAGGGAGACACCCAATGAAACTCCCCCGTGTCCTCGAAGGGAGTCAGCCCCGTAGACGGCACTGGGAGGGAAAAAGAGCGATGAAGCCAAGCTCTAGGAACCCGCCTCGCTAATAACCATATCTAACACTAACGTTGACCAGCCGAAGTCAGTTGCACCCATTGGCTCACCGGTGCGGCTGTTGTAATTTTCATTACACGTCATGCTACTGCTCATCACCTCAATAACCCTATTAAGCAGTCTCGAAGCCTCATTGAAGTAGCCGTAGTTCCTTAACCCATGGTAGGTGAACCAGACTAGGTTTAACCAGGCCCTACCCCTCCAGTAGCCTGTTGGGTCGTAGGTCTTCTCATCAGCACTGACGCTGGGTAACGGGAATGTGGTCCAAAACTCCCTCACATTGAACAAGTGGCTAACCAGCCTCTCCGCCTGCTCAGCCGTTGCCACCCCGGCGAATAGGGTTAAGAAAGCCGCAGGTGTCTTAACCTTAATCAACCTGTGGTCCTCCTCGTAGGCGTCGTAGAAGAAGCCATCCACATCACTCCACATGACCCTCCTTATGGATTCAGCGGTCTTATCAGCTAAGTCATCGTACTCATCGGCAAGCCCAGGATCACCAAGCCTTCTAGCCAACTTTGCGATAACCCTCCTTTGAAGGTAAATCAGGCTGTTTAGATCAACAGCCTCCACCGGGGCCATGGTTAATTTACCGTACTTCCCATAACGCCCAGGGTTAGCCTTAAACATGCCTATAGCCTCATCCCACCTGGGGCTATCATCCCAGCCACTCTCCAAGGGGTCAAGGTAAGAGTACAGGTAATCCGAGTCAACGTCCCTACCAGCCCTAAACCACTCATCATACTTAACCAGCACCTTTAAGGCCCTCTCAGCGAACTCGCTGTTCCAGGCTTTAGAGAGCACCGCGTCAACCGCAACGGCCAGGACTGGGGGTTGGGTTGTCCAGGGTGAGTAATCGTCAATGCCCCAGAAGGATCTACAGGCCTCCTTCGACATGAATATTTCATGCGGTATCCTACCATCAGGCTTCTGGTTTAGGAGTAGATTCTCTAACTCCTCCATGGCTGTTCTCGGGTCGTAGTGCCTCAACACTATTGCGTGGAATGATGAGTCCCACAGCCACTGGTGCCTAAAAACGTACTTACTGGGCATGTTGAATGGCAACCTTAGCGCTGGGTGGTTCTTAACGACGCACCTATTGGTCAATATAACGTACCAGCACAGTCTCATTAAATCAGTCCTTAAATACCGTCCATCAACGCCGTTCATCAGTGCATTTAGCCAATACCTCCTCCTAGTCTCAACGTAGCCCTCATCCCTTAGCGCACTGTCAATGCTATTTACGTAATCTCCCCCGGCGAAGGCAACCTTAAACTCACCACTGGTGTTGACCTTAATCTCAAAGCCATCGCCGGCTATGTTGACTTCGACTCCTTGACTTGGCTTAATCCTAAATACGCCACCCTCATGCTTAACGTCAATCGACCCATCATTAAGCTCGTTAGCACCACCGAAGCCCCTAACCTTAAACATACCCTTAAGGGTTCCATTATAACCCCTCAGCACGTATATTGCTAAGTCACCGTAGATTGAGGCGAATTCACTGGCCCCGTTACCCCAACGCCTCCTTACACCTCCAAAGTCCCATACACTACTTAGTAGTTTACCGGCTTCACCAATTAATCCACCCTCAACATACTCACCGTAGAAGATCCTACCTAACCCTATTCCATCCCTATTCATCACTATTGACATTATGTTACCTGAAATCTCATTCTTACCGGCGATCCTCATGAACCATCCCCCCATTGCCCATTAGTCTCACGTACCTGGCCTTAATGCCTTGGATGATTTCAGGTATGTTTATCTTCATTGGGCAGGCCTCGCGGCATGTACCCGCGTGCATGCAGAGCATTGCGTGTGGACCTGCCTTCTCTATTCCGTAAACTATGGCCGTCCACATGACCCCCATTGGCCCTACGTAGGGTGACTCCCCCCATGAACCATCCAGTGCCCTGTAGACTGGGCAGTGGAAGTGGCACCTACCGCACCTTATGCATAGTAGGGCCTCCCAGAGCAGTTCATCCTTAGCAGCCTTAGACCTACCGTTGTCAAGTAGAATAACGTGAACCTCCCTAGGCCCATGGGATGGGGATACCCTGGTCTGTTCAACATCAGCGGTTGATGATGGGCCAGCCACCAGGTTAACGTAAGTTGGTGGATATAGGCCGGCGTAGGCGCTTTGAACAAGGACCTCCATCATTGCATGGTGAAGAGTCGGCACAATCTTCTCAATACCCGTCAGCACTATATGGACTGGTGGTGACACGGTGGTGAACCTTATGTTACCCTCATTCTCAATCAACAGCACAGCCCCCGTATCAGCAGCAACCGCATTGGCCCCAGTTATCCCGAAGTCCGCCCTAAAGAACTTATCCCTAAGAAACCTCCTGGCCGCCTGGGCTATCTCCGAGGGATCAGCCTTAACGTTAATGCCAAGTTTCCTTTTAATCACCTCAGCAGCCCTCTCCCTAGTCATGTGGAGCGCCGGGGCTACTATGTGCGTTGGCTTATCCCCAGTCAACTGGAGGAGGAATTCACCTAGGTCGGTTTCCCAAACCTCATTACCAATGCTGGTTAAGTACTCCCTAAGCCCAATCTCAGCCCCAACCATGGTCTTACCGAGGACTATCACCTTACCCTTACCCACAATACCACTGATTATACTCCTGGCCTCCTCACCATCCCTAGCCAGGTAAGCCCTAGCCCCAATGGCCTCAAGGGACTTAATGGTCTTATCGACGTAGTAATCGAGATTTCTAATGACCTCCTCCTTAGCCCTCCTGAGCTCTTTGGCTAGTTCAGTTACGTAGGGGTACTTCTCAAGTATACTCATAGTCCTAGGTACGTTGGCCTCAACCGCCCTCTTAATCGCCTCATCAACCCCCATTTAACCTCACTAACTCCAGTACAGCCTGGTTACTCCTTATTAAACACTAACACTGTTGGGTTAATTTAGGGTGCACACTAGGTCATGGAGGCATCTTTAAAAAGGCTATTTTTGACGAGCAATTAATGTCACCAATGAATATAATTGGTCAGGGTGTCGGCAGCATTGATATTGACCTAATTAATAGTGTCAAGGCCAGGCTTAAGAATCTTGTGGGAATCTACGTGGCTAGCCTAGACGGCCTTCTGGTTAGCTACATTGGTGCAGGGGATCCTGATAAGTGGGCTGCCTTAACCGCCACCCTGGCTGCCTTGGGTAGTACTTACGTTAAGGAGATGTCTAACCTAATGGCAGGTAACCACAGGCATATTTACACCTTAATACAGTCGGATAAAGGTTTCATAATAAACTTCAGGCTTAACGACTACGCCGTAACCATCATCGATGACAACCCTGATGAGTTAAACATGGCCGTGGCGTTAATAACCAGTTCCTTAACTGGTAAACGGTGATTAACGCTTTTTAATCTACCCAGCTATAATCCGCAGTGGCCATAGTTACATTAGTGAGTAAACCACAGGCCAGGGTTAATGGAAGCTTCAGGGTATTTAAGATACCTGAGGATTGCGGCAGGTGCAAGTTATACGACATATGTATGGGTAGGTTGAAGCCAGGTAGGGTTTATAGGATAATTGAGGTGAGGCCACTTAAGTACCCGTCACCATACAGGTGCCTACTCAACGGCGATGAAATGGTGCCCGTGGTCGTGGAAGAGGAGAACCTGATACTACCAGTTAAGTTACCCTACGTAATTGAGGGGGTTGTGACCTCCTTCGACAAGTCATGGTGCACCTGCTACCCATGCCCCACTGGGGCATTACCAAGTAAGGTTAAGGTTGTTAAGGTGATTGAGCGGAGGCAGTGCGGCAACGAGCAGTTCTTCATAGTTGAGGCAAAGCCCCTGGATTAAAAATGCTAAGGGGTTGAGCTTAAGTTAGGGCGATTAAATCCTTATTAAGAATTGGGCTGTTTCGGTTTTCATAATCATTTTGTAGTGTTTATTTCTGTTGATGGTTAATCTCCGGTTAGGTTTTTAACCTAACCTTAACACTCTTAATTGTGCCCCTGGGATCCCAAGACCCACAGAGGCTGGGAACCCTCGGCGACGGGCGGGGAGCCACTACGGTAAGCAGCCCCAGGAAGACCACCAAGAAGAGGACGGTAGAGGCATCAAGCCTCCACCACCTCCAGAGAGACGGTGAGGTAACTTAATGTCGGAGAGGGTTAAGCCTATTTACGCTAAGGGTTTCTTCAGCATGGATACGCAGGGGGTTGTTAAGCAGTACACGGTCTTCTTCTACACAGACCCTGACCACTACTATGCAGGCTTATCCAAGGAGGAGCTTAAGAGGGAGCTTAACATGCTGAGACGTAACATGCAGCAGTTCCTAGATGAGGAGGTTATCAGGATTAATGGGGAGAGGGTGAGGGCTAGGGTCATTCACGTTAACGTCGGTTTAATGACCATAAGCACACCATTCATAGAATTCCTAATAACCTTCAGGGGTCCTTTAAGGAGTGGTTTAAACACCTACGATGATGAATATGAGGAGGAGGTCACAGAGTACCCCTACGACATACTTTGGTGGCTACCTGGTAAGGTGGTTGAGGTTCGCATGCCAGGTGACATTAACGTCATGGGCAACATACTCCTGGCGAGGGTTGGAAGTGGCATTAGGGTTGGTGGTAAAGAGTCGATAAGCTTCATAGTTAATTAAAACGATGCTTAAGTAGCGTACTGTTAATGCATGTGATATTACTTCAGTATTTCCTGTTAGATATGGTGACGATAGCCTTAAATATCACCAAAGGGTCACCGACACATGGCCATAATACTGTATTGCGTAAACTGCGGCAGGGTTGTAATGGTCTTTAGGAGATTAAGACCCTATAGTGAGGTCTGGGAGCTACTCATTAAGAGGACGGGTGGGAGGTGCCCATACTGCGGCTACAGGTTTAATCAGCTTGACGTTAGACACGTGAGCTATAGTATTGGGGATAGGGTGAGTAGGGGCATGGAAATTGTCAACCAAGCGAAGCTGTGAGGTTAAGTTTAATTGCCTGCACTGGGCCCACTAAAAATGCCGTTGTACAGGTTAGGCAGCATTAAGGGGGAGGCGGTTAATGAACTAACCACAAGGAAGTATATTAATGGTGAGAGGGTTACCATAGCCCACTTCACCTTTAAGAAGGGGGCTAGGGTGAGGAGGCATTCCCACATCAATGAGCAATTCTCGATAGTACTGACGGGTAGGTTAAGGTTCAGGGTTGGTGATGAAGAGTACGTGGCAAGTGATGGTGATGTGGTTTACATACCACCCAACGTGGAGCACGAGGTTGAGGTACTTGAAGACTCAATAGTAATAGATGTCTATAGTCCAATTAGGGAGGATTGGCTTAGGGGTGAGGACAAGTACTTGAGGTAGCTGAGTAAGCGACCTTATAATGTTAAAATTTAACCTAAGATAATGTAAAAATATGCTTGCTGTTAGGCCTAGAATAAAATCAGTAACTATTTTTGCCTAAGATAAAAACAGCGAAAACCTTAAATTAGCATAAACCACAGGCACGTGTATGTCGGCTATTAGATTTGCAAATAGCCCAGAATCATTAAGCACAATCCTTGGCGAGGTCAGTAATGTCTTTGGCCACGTGTATAGGAGTATCTTGGCCTCACCCAGTGGTGTCTTCATCTTCTTCATAGCCCTTCCCAATAGGCCCGGTGCCTTGGCGAGGCTAGCCTCCTCACTTGCTGAACTGGGCCTAAACCTAGTCCTAACATACCTATATACCGTGAGCGAAGACTTAGCAATGGCACTGTTAATCTATGAGGCCAAGGATGGCTTGTTCGAAAAGGCCGTGGACGAGTTGAGAAAAGGAGGCGCAGTGGTCAGGGAGGCTTATGAAGTTAAGGTTACAAGGTCTATAAAGTAATGCTCCTTGTAAGGATAAAGGCAATAAAGCTATTTAACGCCATTGTTTAAGTCAGAGTCGACTTGCCGTTAACCCTACTGTCAAGTTTTTTAAAGCTGGTTTAGGCATGTGGTAACGTGCCCACGTACTATATCGAGACCTACGGCTGCTGGCTTAACAAGGCCGACTCAGCCTTGATAGAGGAGGATTTGGGTAAGATGGGGTACGTTAAGGTTGACGACCCAGTTAAGGCTGATTTAATAGTGATTAATACATGCGCAGTTAGGGAGGATTCAGAGGCTAGGGAGCTTAAGGCTATTGAGAGGTACTACAGGTTAGGTAAGAGACTGATGGTAGCCGGGTGCCTAACTAAGGCCAGACCCAGTGAGATAGTGAAGATAGCCCCCAACGTCCAGCTACTAACGCCTAACGCTGTTGAGAACGCTGCAAGGGTTCTTCAGGGTGGTGAGGAGCCGAGTGAACGCACCATGGCTAGGATACCCCAGTTCAATGGGATTGGACACATTTACGTGGTGCCCATTCAAGTTGGTTGCCTAGGTAACTGCACATACTGCGTGGTCAAGTACACGAGGGGTGGTATGGGTTGGGTTAGGAGCGCTGACCTAGGCATGGTTAAGGAGTACGTAGCTAAGGCCGTGGCCAGGGGTGCTAGGGAAATTTACCTAACTGGACAGGAGGTTTCAGCGTACGGTAAGGATAAGGGCTACGATTTGGTCGACCTACTTGAGTCAATACTAAAGGGCGTGGATGGAAGGTACCTGATTAGGCTTGGCATGCTCGAGCCCCTTGAACTTGAAAGAATAATACACAGGCTAATTGACGTTATTAAGAGTGACTGGAGAGTCTACAGGTTCTTCCACATACCAGTCCAAAGCGGCAGTAATAGGGTTCTTAGGTTAATGAGGCGTAAGTACGATGTGGATCTGTTTAAATGGGAGGTTAACCTGATTAGGAGGAGTTTCCCAACAACCTTCATAGCCACCGACATTATAGTTGGGCACCCTGGGGAATCTGAGGAGGATTTTGAGGAGAGCGTTAGGCTTGTTAAAGATTTGAGCATAGATAAGGTTCACGTGGCCAGGTATAGCCCAAGGCCATTCACCGAGGCGGCGTATATGAGGCAAATCCCTGACCAGGTTAAGAAGCAGAGGAGCAGCACCCTCAGTAAGGTTGCCCTTGAAGTGGCTTATTCAAGGAACCTCCAGTACGTTGGTGGGGTTTACGAGGGCATTGTAAGCTCGGTGGGGTTTAGGGGTAAGGGCCTAATGGTTAGGTTAATGGACTATAGACCCGTGGTTGTTGAAAAGGGCTTCCTAGGCTCCTTCACCAAGGTTAAGGTGACCGACGCCACACCAATAAACCTGGTGGGTGAGGTTCTGGAGTAGCTTAGGTTGCAGATTTTTAAGTGCAGGGTTAACTAAACCAGCACATGGGTAACAGCAAGATACGTAACACTTCCCTCACATTAAAGATAGTTGCGTCAATAATATTGACGCTGCTAGCTGCATACACATCAATGGGGCTTGTTAAGGCTACCGAAACTAATAATACCTATGTACCATCAAGCTTAAGGGAGTTATACGCCAAGAGGGCTGTTGAAACATTTAATTCACTTCAGGCCCATTACTACTTAAGTGGGTTAAACCTGTACAGAGGCTTAACATGCGGCAAGTACAGCTGTCTTTGGACATACTCCCAGGTAATGTCGGCTGTGGTCTACCTGGCATTAACCCCAGGCCTAGGCAACTTCACGACACTTTTCAGCAGTTACTACTCGGGTTTAAGCCATTACGCTAACCCCATAAATCCCTTATCAGGGTACGAGTCAACGGTAACACCACCACTGGGTCCAGGTGGAGACACTTATTACGATGATAATGAGTGGGTTACCTTAGCCCTAATAGACATGTACCTGATCACCAACAACACAAGTTACCTTAATAGGGCTGAGGAGCTATTCAACTTCATAATCAGCGGGTGGAGCAGCAACTCATCGTTAAGATGCCCAGGCGGTATATACTGGAGGGTTGGTGACCTATCGAGAAACACATGCTCAAACTCACCGGCAGCCGAGGCTGCGGCTGAGCTGTATTTAATAACTGGTGACCAGAGTTACCTTAGGTGGGCGATTAGGATACTCAACTGGGTTAACAAGTGTCTAGGTTCACCAAGCCACCTCTATTACGACCACATAAACCCAGACGGAACCATTGACGAGACCATTTGGAGCTACAACCAGGGCACCACAGCAGCGGCCGCAGTATCAATATACGAGGCCACTCACAACGAGTCTTACCTGAAGTTAGCTGAGGACTCGGCTTACTCATCACTAAGCTACTTCAGCCAAGGTGCCATATACTCCCAGCCACCTGAATTTAACGCAATATACTTCAGAAGTATCAGGAAGGTTATTACCATAAGTAACAACAATACGTTAGCCAAGATGTACTGGAACCTTCTACTTCAGTACGTTAACAACACCTGGTTAACCTATAGGGATCAGGAAACCGGCCTAATAACCATGGGTCAACCCCTAAGCTCAGTGAACCCAGATGATGTGGAAATATGGACCGCGGCAATGGTTCAACTATACTCACTAATAGCGGGTGCCCAGCAACCGGCGCTTACCCCCATTAAGGCGCCTAGGCCTTCTCAGGCGTGGTTAACCACATCAACAACCCTAGTATTGATACTAGTAGCGGCCATAGCCATTGCAATTTACCTAATCCTCAAGGGGGTTAAACATTAACGGGAAGCGCATGGTGAATTGTTTAAAAGCTAGGCCTTAGAACAGCCTCAATGATCATCATTAAAATTGGGGGGTCGGCGTTCAGCAATAAGACTATTCCGCTATCATTCAACGAGGCACCAATACGAAGGTTAGCACTACTAATAAGGTCCCACGGCATGGTGCCGGTGATTGTACATGGTGGTGGTTCATTTGCCCACCCCGTGGCTAAGGCCTATGGGTTGGATAGGGGTATTAGGGATGAGGGGCAGTTGATAGGGGTGGCCTTAACCTCACTAACCTTAACCATGCTTAACGGGAGGATAACATCAATATTCTCAAGCGTTGGGTTACCAACATACACCCTAAGGACAGGGGCTGTGTTTATGCGTAGTGGGCGGGAACCTAGGTTAAGTGACGACGCAGTCCACCTAATGAGGAGACTGGTTAGCATGAGTGTCATACCCATGTTGTACGGTGACGTTATAATTGACGATGAACTTGGCTTTAGCATACTCAGTGGTGACGACATAATGGTTGAGTTAGCTAGGGCGCTTAAGCCAAGTAAGGCATTATTCCTAATGGACGTTGACGGCGTCTACACGAAGGGACCTGGTAGGGGTGAGTTGATTAGGGTGTTTAAGCCAAGCATGAGGGTTGCCTATGGTAACAGTGGCATAGACGCCACAGGAGGATTAGCGAATAAGTTAACCAGCGCAATTAAGATATCCAGCCTAGGCGTAGAGACATACCTATGCTCAATTAACGACGGGGAATCAATAAGCCGCGTACTAAGCGGCATCAAGCCCATGAGGTGCACTAAGGTTGAGGCTGATTAGCTTAACCACTTCATGAATTACCATAGCGCAGGTAATCTAAATGGAGAGAAGCTATGGATTTTAGTAAAACATCATTTATCCGTTCCTTGAGTCCCATTACTCATGAGGTTATTGATTAGGCTTATTTGATGATTTAATGGCGATGCCCTAGTCATGGTAGTAAGCGTGAATTAAATAATCAGTGAGCCGTGCGGTAAAGGTGAAAGGAAGCATCTCGATCTTAAGTTTTACTTATTAGGTTAGGCAACCTACGTACACAGTTTGGTTGTATGAGGAGATACCACTGACGTAGTATGGGCTTTGCTGATTAATTATCAAACCACTGGCACTCATGCCGGACTTAGGTGAGTAATGGAGCACCCACGCGAAGTCCGTCCATACAAACTCGTGGTCATATTCCACGTAGCAGATAAATAGGAACTGAAACTTAACCAAGCGGGCTGTTAATAACTTCACACCAAACTCCTCAAACAAAATGGCTGTCTGGGAGGTCTCATTACCCTGAGGCAAGGCCCACGTAGCAGCTTCTGCGTAAGCAACCGAGTATGGTTGATTCACCATCTCAGGGCCACTTAAGTAGAAATACCAAGTGTTATTAACTAAGGCGTAATTACTAGTACCGCCTGTGTTTTCCTGTATCACATGCACCGATGATGCTTCACCATATGTAGACGATGGACTTGCCGAGGGAGGAGTATACTCAGTGTATGAGTTTATGGGTGTTCCTAGATATTTATCGTAATGATACACGTAATCAATCCAACCGCTCTCGTGATCAAACGTACCAATGAAATACTGTATACGACCACCATTCCTAATTATTGCATTACTTGGAATGTAAGCGAACCACACAGCGGGGTTTATGGCATACTCGAGAACGCCGCTTGCATTGATTAAATCCTTGTGAATGAAAATGCAGGTGTCATAAAGGAAAGATCCGTTTCCATCACTGTAAGCCAGCAAATCTACACCATCATACATGGGTACGTAGCCAAACGCTAATTCATAGGTACCATTTTGAAGGTTGGAGCCGAAACATGGGTCTAACATGTTTGTGCCTGGGCTTAATTGGTCTTCATAAATACCTAGATTTAGGTTTGCCTCAGTTTCCTGTGCCGTCTCAGCCCATGCCTCCCTAATGTTCTCGTACTCGTTTACGAAACCTATTATTCCCTTGGCACTATAACTTGCTGTGAATATTAGGCTGTGGTTATTACCGAAGGCCGCCACGTATAATCCACCAATTGCTGGAGACATTGTGAATTTACTACCGTAAGCCCTAGCCCACGCAATGGCCAATGCGTTAAAGGCTATTGGTGCCTTGCCTGGGCTTGGAACAGCAATAATGACTAAATCCTCACCCTTAAGTAATGGATTCAGCGAGTCTATGACTAAGGATGCGTTGTTGCCGAGGTAACTCAGTAAGTAGCCCCAATCAATAACAACCACGGAGCCAGGGGGAACGAGGGATAAGTTGTGGACAGTAATGAACCTAATCAGTGATTGTGGTATGCCGGTGTTGATTAGTCTTTGGGTTAGTGATTGTGGGCCGATGACGTAAATTGGCGTATTTAGGCTGGTGTTAATTGGTGGGCTTATTGGCGTTGGTGCATTGGAGTTAGCCTTCGCCGGCGTGCCTTGCTTACTGGCAACATGCACTGTGGGGAGTATTAGAGCTGTCACCAAGATAACAGCCAATACAATCAACAAAACAACCCAAACCAACCCACCCACACCCATCAAAACCCACACCCCACAAAACCTTTATAAAAACCTACCCCACTGCACTATTCATCCTATACCCACGGGAAACACTCAAACATTGATTAAGCAGTGTTGAAACAAAGATTCCTGGTGGGGCCGCCGGGATTTGAACCCGGGAGTCACCGGCGGGCCGGTTGGGCGTCGGCCAATTAACCTAATGTACCACAGCAATTATTTAAACTTTACCCATGATGCCGATTAAACCCATTAGTAATGCTCATTGGTGGTTATATTCACCATGGTTTAGGTGCCTAACGCCTAGCTGTGAATGGTAGTGAATGGTTACCCTCAGTCTGGGGCATGGCTCATTCACCAGTCATGATCAGGAGTGCTCATCACCAATACTCAACTAGCCTTAATGCTAATAAACTTAACCCAGTCCTTAACGCAATGCTTGGTTACGTGACAAGTGGGCTGCCTCCAAGCATATACAGTAGGCTGTTTAAGTACCAGGTTAGGGTATCCCAGGTAATCCTCATAGCATCCCTAGCATTACTTATAACTGGACCCATACTGTCACCACTCACAATCACCCATGGGAGGGTGATGGTGAGTGGCCTAGTTCTCTTTTACCTAAGCGTAATGTATAGTCAACACCCTGGCTTCACTAGGTTTATGCCTTCACGGCTGGTTTCACTGGCAATAGCAACGTTATCAATATCATGGGCCTTAACCTATGTTTTAAACTTGGGTTCATTTATCTGGAAGGCCCTATTGATTGCGTGGGTTGTTCTTTATATTATGGTGTTCGTCGAGAGGGGGATGGGTAGGATTCCCCTGCTTTACCCAAATGCATTCACGGTAATTGGCTTAGCCTCGATGTTAACCGCCGTGTTCACTAATAACCCCCTCTCATTGGTGGGTTTCCCGCTTGCCTCATTAACCAGCTTAATGAGGAGGGTTGAGGATAGGCGTAAGCCAAGTTACCTTGATGCACCATTCTTCACGATACCAGTGTTAATGTACTTCATTGATAGTAACGTAGCCGTGTCACTGCTGGTTCTTTTTGAGCTAATGGCCATTGGAATACCCTCAACATTGCCTAAGCGAAGTAGCCTATCTGCAGCGTACCCAATTGGGGCTGTCTTAGGTAGATTTAGCCTAGCTGTATCCCTAGCGGCCTCGTTGTACGCGCCACAGTTGGACGTGGTTCACATGATTCTAGTGGGCTTCATCGCCGTCATGATGTCGTCGCTATGTGTACCGATGCTAATACCCGGTTACCTTTGGCTATGGCCGAGGGGTTATGGGTGGGAAACCCCAATACTGGTTGAGGCATCCGCACTACTCAGACTGGTGTATGGCTACTTCGGCCTATGGGCATTATACGTATCACTACTTGCACTTTACACCGCCTTTATCGACATTATCATTCATTACGCTTTAGGCAGGAGGATAATTGTTAAGACTTAGAGAAAGATTTAAATAAAATAAGGTGATATATCCCTAATTCGGACTCATTTTTAAACAGAATGCCTTATCTCCTTAGCATATAGTGTAGATAAACCAATAAGTATATATACCAGTGCCGTTTTTAGTTTTTCGATGAGTATGGAAAGTCAAGTTGAAACTGAGACCATTGGGAGGGAGTTAACGGAAAGGCAGTTACAAATACTACAGTTCCTCCTGAAGAAGGCTCAACCACTGAGGGTCTACACAGTCTACGCCGACCAGGATCAAATAGCCAGGGAACTAGGAATGACTAGGCAGGCCCTCTCTGTCCACCTAAAGAAGCTTAAGGACTTTGGCCTAATAAGGACGGGTAGGGAGTTCGTTGATGTTACGGAGAAGGCGCTTAGGGTCCTTAGGATGAGTGGGGCTGAGGCCATAGTAATGGCTAAGGTTGCGCCTAAGTATAGGCAACAGGTCTACGATAAGCTTAAGGAGCTACCCATAGAGAAGGCCTACAGGGTTTCAGGTGACTACGACTTGGTAATAATAGCTAGGGAGATACACATAAACGATCTTTTAAGGATAATGAGCCAAATGGAGGGTATTGAGGACACCAGGACGTTCATATCACTTGAGGTAATTAAGGAGTAATCAACACTACTCAATTTAAAATTAATTTAAAACCAACATTTATTTAGCATAATTTAAACTTAAGGTTATGAGAAGAACCCTAAGCAAACCCACGGATATAAGGAGGTACCTTAACCACGTGGTATCGGTAGGTGCCTTGATAATCCTCATGCCGCTACTAATAGCCACCTTACCATTCCTTAAACGCCTGGCATCAGCAATATACACATCAACACTGGTCCTCTTTATACTTGGCCTCTACCTAATTAGCATTAATATTATTATGAATCATGGTTCTCGTGGAAAGAGGACTAGTTGAAATTAAATGTTAATCTGCACTGCTAATTGCCATATTTACTTCGTGTACTTCCTCAGCCTGTTCTCGGCCTCCTCCCAATTCACCACATTCCAAATGGCGTCTATGTAGCCATTCCTATTATTCTTGTACTGTAGGTAGTATGCATGCTCAAACTCGTCAATTATCAGCAGTATCGGTAACTCAGCTATGTGCTGGTTGTAGTGGTTCTCGAAGGTGGTGAACTCTAGGTTACCGGTCTCCGTATCGTAGTAGAGCACTGTCCATCCGCAGCCGGGTAGTGACCTCATGGTCTCCGTGAATATGGCCTTAAACCTATCGAAGCTGCCGAACTGCTTAACTATTAAATCGCCAAGGTAACCACCTGGAGCACCCCCACCCTTCCCAGCGGGGGCCATTGAGTGCCAGTACAGGGTGTGTAGCTTATGCCCATTTATATTGAAGAATAGGCTCCTAAGTAGCCCCTGTATGTCGTAGCTGGTGACCTCGCTTCTAAGTACCTTCTCAAGCCTCTCAATGGTGGCGTTTGCGCCATTTACATAGGCCTTATGGTGGCCGTTATAGTGTACGTCAATGACTTGCCCGCTTATGTGTGGTTCAAGTGCATTCACCGAGTACGGTAGTGGGGGTAGTTCATACCTCTTGAATAGGTATTGGGAAGCCATAACTCAACCACCGGTTAACCCTTTATAAATAATTCACCGCTGTTAACCTTCGCTGTGGATTAAAACTTTTAGTGATGCATCATGAGACTTAAATTTCAGTCTTGGTGCGTGGTTATTTATGTGCAGGGGACTCTGGTTATATTATCCGCTACTTAAAAATCGCTCAATAGGTGGTAACAGTGTGGACACGATCACGCTGATCTACGATGACTCAACCATGAGTCTAATTAAGGACCTGTTAAATAGGGGTGCCGCCAACATTAAGTTGATTAAGGCTTATGGCGATGAACTCCCCACGCCAATAGTGATAACCGGTAATATCGTGTTAACTGGGCTTCAAGCCGTGCAGTACATAAGGAATGTATTATATTATAACGGCCAAAACGTTCATAATAGTGTCTAATTCCTCTTAGTTAAATTCATTTAAACCTACCCAATGCTAAATATTTATAAATTCAAACCAGGTGAAGTAATATATGGCGTTTGAGGTTTTCCTCCTGGTCCAGACAAGGGTTGGAAAGGTGTTTGAGGTGTCGGAGAAGATAAAGGCCATTAACTGGGTTAAGGTAGCGTACTCAGTAACCGGCCCTTACGATGTAATCGCCCTAGCTGAGGTGGATAGGGTTGATGACCTGGAGAACTTGATAAAAATGATACACTCGATTGATGGTGTTGAGAGAACCTTAACAGCAATGGTCATTAGGAAACACGGCTGAATTGGACATAATTCTAGCTTAGTCTGAAAAGGATGCATAATATTACATCTGCGTAAGTTTTTTAAGCATATTAGAGTACTAATACTTGGTGGGAAGTATGCAGATAATTACCCTTAGAAATTACGTGTATTCACCCTGTCAGATACTATACCCAAGGCTATGCCTTGGGTATAGGGTTAGGGGTATAACTATGATTGACGCTAAGGCTAGGTTAAAGTAACATTTAATGCGGTAAAGAATTAATTTAAAATTTTTACTTTTCCCTGTTCTGACCATACTTAGTGAGTATGTAGTTATAGGCTGAGTAGGCTGCTAGGGCACCTTGGGCCGCGGCCACTATTATCTGCCTAAACCCCCTTGGTGTTAGGCTCACGCAGTCGCCGGCTGCGTATACGCCCTTAACACTGGTCTCCATCATGTGGTTCACTACTATGTAACCGTTGCCGTCAAGTTCAAGGCCCATTGACTTAAAGAAATTGATGGGTGGTTCAGCCCCTATCTCAACGAATATGCCGTCTATGGGTAGCTCGGTAATCTGCCCAGTGTCAACCCTCTGCAGTACCGCCGATTTAAGCACCTTGTCACCCTTAAGCTCCTTAACCACCGTGTTCCATATTATGGTTATCTTGTTATTTTTAAGTAAAAGTTCCTGGTATATAGGCTGTGCCCTTAACTTATCCCTCCTATGTATCATGTAAACCTTAGTTGCGTACTCAGTTAGCAGCAACGCTGCCGATGCCGCCGAGTCACCACCGCCAACCACGGCGACCACCTTATCCTTAAATAATGGTGCATCGCAGGGTGCGCAGTAGCTAACACCCCTACCGTTATACTTATCCTCACCAGGTACGTTAAGCTTCCTCCTCTTCTCACCAACAGCAATTATAACGGTCCTAGAGGTAAATTCGTCGCCGGATACCGTGATCACCCTGAATAATTCACCCTCCTTAACCACCTTCTCCACTGAATCAAGCAGTATTGGCACGTTGTAGTACTTAACGTGCTCCTCAAATTTATTCACTAGGTCAGGTCCAGTTATCCTAGTGTAGCCTAGGTAGTCCTCAACCCAACCAGCCTTACCAACCTGCCCACCAACCTCCTCAGTTATGATTATTGAACTTAACCCAAACCTAGCCGCGTATATGGCCGCGTTGAGCCCAGCTGGTCCACCACCAACTATTATGGTATCAAGTACCTTACCCTTAAACTTCTCAGCCACCTCACCGGATAACTCTAGGCCTGTGGTGTTGAGCAGCGTTGACGTTAATAAACCACCTCCAGATGACATAAGGCCTCATTATCCAGGTCACTTATAAACCCTTCTCAAGCCTCACCGCTGGTTTAGTTTAGGTGGTGCCTATTATTCTGTTTATTATTACCCTCCTTATGAAGTCCTCCCTCTCTATTTCATCAAGGGCAAGCCTTATGAACGATAATGAGTCCCTTATCCTGGGTAGTATTACGTTATCAATGGCGTTTATCATCCTTTGGTACTCCCTAACCCTGTATAGGAGGGTGTAGAATATGTTCTCCAGGTTAATTAACTCCATTAGTGATGGTAATATTGAGACTAATTCCGTTAGGGCTGAGTCAAGCTCCGTGGGCACGCTGTATATGCCGTATGTTGGGCCGCCAAAGCCCTTGACGTTAAGTACACCGAACTTTAACCCACCAATAACCCTATCCTCAACGTAGCCATCAACCCTAACCCTCGTTGATGATGCCATTAGATTCAACGCCTCCGCGCCAACCCTATTTTTAGCCGCCTGGTAAAGTTCAGCAACCCTGCCTATCTCACCATAGGAAACCTTCCTCTTACTCTCAAGCGTTGGTATCAGCGCCCTCAGTCTCTGTAGGGTGGCGTTCCTGGCGTCCTCAATAGTCTTCCTAATCCTCCTATACAGCGCCTCCTGGGTCCTTAACCTAATCAACATTAGCCTTGATGGAGTTGGCCTTTGAAGCGCCGATACAGACATTACTCTCAACTCGACTGGGCAGTGGCTTTATTTTAAAAGTTTAAGCCCCACCCTGCATCAACAGGTCGTATAACTTAACCAATGCGTGGGTACCCTCCTCACCCAGCCCAAGGGCCACTAGGGCATTGTAGAGCTGCAGTAGCACGCCAACACCGGGCATCGGCATGTTTAACCTAGTGGCCAGATCCACGACATATTTCAAGTCCTTCCTGAGGTGGGAGGACTTGAAGCCCGGCTTAAAGTCACCTGAAAGTACCCTTGGCATTAATTGCCTAATAACCTCCGAATTACCCATGCCACTCATCAGTACCTGCTGAACCTTATTGATATCAGCCCCAGCCCTCTTAGCTAAGGCAAGCGCCTCAACCATAGCCAATGTATTTAACCCAACCACGACTTGGTTGATTAACTTGAGTAGTTGCCCTGACCCAACGTCACCGGCGTATATTATCACCTTACCCATCGCCTCGAAGACGGGCTTAACCCTCTCAAAGACCTCATGTCTACCTCCAACCATTATTGTTAAGGTACCTTCCCTAGCCCCCTTATCACCACCAGTCACTGGTGCATCAAGGAACTCAATGCCAAACTTAGACAACCTCTCACTGAACTCAACAGCATGGTCCGGTGAGTTGGTGCTCATATCAACAACCACTAATCCATCATGCCTCCCCTCAACCACACCACCCTGCCCAAACAATACCTGCATTAAATCTGGAGCATCAACAAGCATGCATACCACTACATCCGACTTCTCAGCAACCTCCTTAGGCGATGAGGCGACTGGCACACCTAACCTACTGAACTGCTCAGTCTTACTACGGGTCCTGTTATAGACGATTAACGGAAAACCAGCCTTAAAGATATTCATTGCCATCGGCGCACCCATCGTTCCCAACCCTATGAAACCAACCCTAAGGACCATAAGCAACAAAATTCGCCGTCATTTAAAACATTTTCGTACAACCCCCTTAAACACTCATGATGATACAGCCTAGGCCCTATAGCCTAGTGAAAGACATAATTTACACTAAACATTGTAAACGCCACCTCCCTCAGCTTCCAGGGTGGATTCGTCTACGCCGGAGTACTTAAATTCAATGCGTGGGTGTCCTGGTAATGCAGACTGCGCAAAGCCTACCTGACGTTAGGGATGCTACCCTACTTAACCCAAGCGATAACGTGGCCATAGCGTTAAGGGATTTAAAGGCTGGAGATGCAGTGAAGTTAAGCATCGGTTCCTCAACCGTGGTGATTAGGCTTCTTAATGATATACCCTTCGGCCACAAGTTCGCCGTGAGGGATATACCAATGTGCGGGTTAGTGGTTAAGTATGGGCATGTGATTGGTAGGGCTAAGAGGGATATTAAGGCTGGGGAGCATGTCCACGTTCATAACGTTGAAAGTTTAACCTCAGTTCACAGCGCCTGTAAAGGGTGATTGGAATGGCCAATGCTCCAACTGTGATGGGTTACGTTAGGCCTGACGGTAGGGTGGGTATTAGAAACCACGTACTAGTCATGTCAACCGTGATATGCTCAAGTGTGGTTACCCGTAGGATAGCTGAGCAGGTTAATGGGGCTGTGGCCATTGAGAACCCATTCGGCTGTGGCCAACTTGAACCAGACCTACAAGTAACCAAGAGAACGTTGGTGGGTATGGCGAAGAATCCTAATGTTGGCGCCGTCCTAGTTGTTGGACTTGGGTGTGAGCAGATTCAGGCAGATGAAGTGGCTGATGAGATTGCTAAGACTGGTAAGCCGGTTGAGAGGATTGTAATACAGGACGTTAACGGCGGCACACCAGCAGCCATAGAGAGGGGTGTTACGTTGTTGAGGAGGATGGCTGAGGAGACCCTGGCCCAAAGGCCCACTGAGGTTGATGCATCATCACTAGTCATGGGGGTTGAATGCGGCGGCTCAGATGCAACGTCGGGGTTAGCCTCAAACCCAGTCGTGGGTTACGTGTCAGATAAGTTAATTGACCTCGGGGGCACGGTAATCCTATCCGAGACCCCGGAAATGATAGGGGCTGAGGAGATACTGGCTAAGAGGGCCGTGTCCAAGGAGGTGGCTGATAGGATTTACGAGATTGTTGGTAAGTGGGTTAGGTTAGCGGCCTCATACAACGTCGACCTAGTGGGTACTCAACCAGCACCAGGTAACATAGCTGGTGGCATATCCACAATAGAGGAGAAGTCCCTCGGCGCCATAATTAAGGGTGGCTCAAGGACAATACAAGGTGTCCTAGACTACGCTGAGGAGGTTAAGGGGAAGGGGCTGTTCATAATGGACACCCCAGGTTACGACATAATGTCGGTGGTTGGCATGGTGGCAGGCGGCGCAACACTGGTGATCTTCACAACGGGTAGAGGGACTCCAACCGGTAACCCAATTGCCCCAGTCATAAAGGTAACCGCCAACCCATACACCTACAACAAGATGAAGGAGAACATCGACTTCGATGCCAGCACCGTTGTTAGGGGTGTGGAGACTGTGGAGCAGGCTGGGGAGAGGTTATTCAACCTAATGCTTGAGGTTGCCAGGGGTAGGCAAACTAAGGCTGAGTTACTGGGCTTCAGGGAATTCGTAATACACAAGATCATACCATCATTTTAATGCGCAGCCGAGTTAAGTGAAATTATAGGGTAATCTTAATTGCCTTACTCAACTCTCCGTGTTCCCTTATCACTAGGCTTACCAGGGACTCCACCTGCTTAACATCATCAAGGTTAACCACAGAGTGAGGCGTGTGGATGTACCTTGCCGGTGTTGAAATCACTACTGTTGGAACACCAACCCCATGCACATGCACCACCCCTGCATCAGTGCCGCCGTAGGGGTTAACCTGAACCTGATACTTGACTCCACTTGACGATGCAAGCCCCAGTACCGCTGAGAGTAGGCGTGGATTAGTTACCATTGACCTATCCAGAGCCCTAATGGCGGCGCCGCCACCAACCCTAGTGACCCACTCATTCTCAGGGTTTGCCGGTACGTCAGCGGCCACGGTGGTCTCAACCACGATAGCCATATCCGGGTTGATTGCGTTAACCGCAGCATTAATGCCCCTTAAACCAACCTCCTCCTGGGTGTTCCACACCATGTAAAGTGAAACGTCACCAGTTACCAACCTCCCAGCATCCTCCGCAATGTCTATTAACACGCCGCAGCCAACCCTATTATCAAGGGCCTTACCAATAACCACACCACCCCTCTCCCTAAACGACCCGGCGAAGGTCCCCGCTACCCCTGGCGCTATGCCATTCTTAAACGCATCCTCAGCCGAAGAAAAACCTGCATCGATGTAAATCTCCTCAAACCGTGATGGCGGCTTCTCCCTCCTGAGGTGTGGTGGATCAACGCCCACCGTACCGTAGACATCACCATTGCGGCCCATGAAAACCACCTCCTGCTCAATCATTGTCCACGTGTCAATACCACCAATCGGCACAACCCTAATGAACCCCCTCTGATCAACGTGAGAGACCATGAACCCAACCTCATCAACATGGGCACTTACCATTATCTTAAAGGGCCCGTTACCAACCCTGGCTATTAAATTACCCATGTTGTCGATATTAACCTTATCGACGTGATCCCTAACCATGCCTAGTATCAACCTCACCACCCTATCCTCAAAACCAGAGGGGCCTAGTTCGAGGGTTAGTCTCGATAACCTCAAGGTATCCATGATGCCTAAATAATGCCGGAGTATTAATGCTTAACCTCCGGTGATCGGTCTCAGCAAATTGTACTACCATTTATTGTTGATTTTTAAATGAAAGATAGGCATCTTCATCAGGTTAATGATAATTATAAGAGTTTGGAAAAACTGTGGGTTTAAACAATCACCGTAGCTCCTAGATCCAACCCCTAAGTCTCATCGCCTTCTCCACCCTACTCACAGCCAGCACTATTGCTGCATCCCTCATTGTGACTCCCTCCCTCTTAATCTTACCGTACTCGTCTAGTACCCTCTTGAAGTTGCCGATTAGTATATTCTCAAGCCTGCTTCTAGTCTCCTCCTCGCTCCAAGTCATCCACTGCAGATTCTCAACCCACTCAAGGTAACTCATTATGACACCACCTGCGTTTGCCAATATGTCAGGCACTATAACGACACCCCTCTTCGTTAGGTACTCCTCAGCCTCAGGTGTTGTTGGCCCATTGGCACCCTCAACTATCAACTTGGCCTTAACCTTGGATACGTTATCAGCTCTAATAGTGTTCTCTATGGCGCTGGGCATCAGCACATCGGCATTAACGTACAGTGCGTCATCGGGGGCTAGCCTCTGCCCACCTGGGTAGTTGATAACCTTACCTGTCTTGTTCTTAATCTCCATGGCTTTCCCAACGTCTATGCCATTTGGATCGTAAACCGTGCCTGACGTATCAGCTACCGCAACCACCTTGGCACCCATTTTACTAGCCCAGTAGGCTGCCCACTGGCCCGTGTTACCGAAGCCATGCACACTAACCCTAACGCCACTTAAATTACCGTTGAATAGACTACTCCACGCCTCCCTAGCCATAACCACAACGCCAAAGCCAGTTGCGTACTCCCTGACTGGGTTACCCCACAGCTCAATTGGCTTGGCTGTGAAGACTGCTGGAACATTTCTGCCGGTTATCTTACTGTACTCATCAACCATCCAGGCCATTATTTGGGGGTTAGTTCCTACGTCAGGTGCTGGGATATCCACCTCAGGGCCTATGGCCATGTAGATTGCCCTTACGTAGGCCCTGGATAATTCCTCAAGTTCACTTGGCTTAAGGGCCTTTGGGTCAACCCTAACAGCACCCTTACCACCACCGTATGGTATGCCGGCTAGGCTATTCTTAAGTGTCATTAAAGTAGCCAAAGCTATATCATCCTCAAGGGTTACCTCGGGGTGGAACCTAATGCCACCCTTAAATGGCCCCAAGGCATTATTGTGCTGAACCCTGTAACCCTCAAATAACTTAACTGAACCATTAACCTTCACCGGTATTGACACAGCCACAACCCTCATAGGTCTAGATAGGTAATCATAGACTACCTCATCGAAGCCGCCTATCTCAACGGCCCTCTTAAGGATCTTTAACGTGTCCTGTAGGAACACCGACTGCATGGGCATTCCAAATATGGAGCTCACTTAGTTCACCGAACAGCCTAGCGGCTCTGCATTTATAAATTTTTCTAATTATTTTATTTAACACAATATATCGATATATAATATATATTTTATTACCTGAGTGTGTAAAGGTGAGTAGCTTTAAACTGAACTGATCACTTCGTACTTATCATTAATACTTTTAATTTGTAAAATATGGAGATGTTTACAACTATTGATTCACCCAACACAGTCGTTATGAGTACCCATCCTTAATGACTATTTACCACGTAGATGAACCAATTCACGGTTATTCCCGGGTTTATACGAAAATAAACCTATTAGCGGCTACTGTGAATCGGAGGTATCTCGGGATGCAGTAGGTTTTTAAACCTATGCGTGGGCTTAGTGATGTATGAGCTACTACGATGACGAAGAAGACACGGTTAATGATGAAGAACTTGAGGAGGCTAGGAGGAGGAAGCTTGAGGAACTTCAGAGAAAGGCAGAGGAAGAGGAGAGGAAAAGGGCCGAGGAGGCCCAAAGGAGAGCCATTATTAGGGTTATTCTGACACCAGAGGCCAGGAGTAGGCTGGATAACCTTAGGCTTGTTAAGCCTGAGCTTGTTGAGTCCATTGAAAGCCAGTTAATTACACTCGCCCAGTCAGGTAGGATTAAGGTACCTATAACGGACGAAGAACTTAAAAAGATACTGGAGGCCGTCTATAACCAAACCAGGAGGGAGTATAGGATTAGGTTCAGGTGATGGCATGGCAACCCATAAATCACCGGCATTCAAGTTAAGGCTAGCGTCAGCGGGGAAGTCAAATAGGAACCCGCCAGCCTGGGTTATGGTTAAAACAAACAGGAGGTTCACGTACAACGTTAAGCGTAGAAATTGGAGGAGGGTGAAGCTTGAACTAGGGTGATGGCCATGGCCAGTAATGAGGTGGTGTTATCCATAAACCTGAGGGATGTTAAGAAGGCCTCAAGGACCAGAAGGGCCCCATACGCCGCTAGGTTAATCAAGAGTATTGCGGCTAGGCATGCAAAGGTTGATGAGGATAAGGTTAAGCTGAGTGAAAGCCTCAATAACGTGCTCTGGAGTAATGGCATACAAAGGCCACCGTCTAAAATCAAGGTTAAGATAACTAAGCGTGAGGACGGCACAGTCCTCGTTGAGTACCAGGGCTAAGTTCATTAAAACGTGGCCATTGTCCGGTGTGTTGTTAAGTAATCTTTAAAAACCCAATGAGTTGCATGCACGGGTATGCCGAACTTCAGGAACGTACTAATACCGGCACCCAAGTCAAGGTTCATCAGGGTTAGGTGCAACCAGTGCGGCAACGAGCAGGTGATATTTGATCACGCCACAGTGGAGGTTAGGTGTCTAGTATGCGGCAACCTGCTAGCTAGGCCAACTGGGGGTAGGGCTGAGATACTGGGTACCGTGGTTAAGGTACTTGAGTAACCTGCCCTTTCCATTTCATACTACCCATTAGGGTAGGGAATCTCCTCTCCATTGCTATTCACCACTAAGGTGAAAGCCTAATATCAGGGAACAGGGATGCTGGTTACCGTGGAAAATACTCCCTACCCCTAGCGGTTTAATGCTCCTCCTTAAGTATCTCTATCTTCCCGCCCTGTATCTTAACGTAGACGTACTCACCCACGTCAATTTTCCCACCTAACTCCTCCATCTCCTCCTCAGTTAACATAAGAGTCACCCTGGGTACGGGTATTTTACCACTGACCATCTGGCCTAGCATTGGTATGGACCTGAATATGTTCTGCATCATCTCAAGCATATCCCTAGTTAACCCAGCAGACTCACCTGAGGTTGTGGCAACAAGCCCAGGATTCTCCCTCTCCTCAACAATGTCGATCTTAAACATCCTCCCACCGAAGGGATCCATTACCAGTGTCTTACTAACCACGTAACCCTTAAACCCAGCCATAGTTCAGTGACCTCTATTAACTTAATATACTTTCCGCAGCCTTATTAATAGGCCATCACCGTTTAAACATGAACAATGAATACTGATGATGATAAAACCTTATGGTGCTTACTCAATGAGACCCATGAACCATTGATGAGCGCTACTGTTGCGTAAGTGTCTTAAGCACTCTCTTCAATTCCTGCACCTTATCCCTCCCACTGAGCAGCACCCTCATTATTAACTCACCCACCTCAGGATCCTGAACCAACGTGCCTATTGAACCACCTATAACGTCTGGGTCCATGTAAATCATCTTAATCGTCATACCACCATCTATAGTGAAGTTAACGCCAGTTATCCAGGAGGCCTCGTCGGAGACCAGGAAGGCCACTAGGTTGGCCACATCCATCGGATCCCCAACCCTACCGGCTGGGTGTTGGGCATGATGACCCCCTCCTCGCCCTTTGGGGGCGAGGGTTTCATTGTGGGGGTCTCGACAGTTGCCCCCTCTTTGGGGGTTATTGGTTTTACGCCGTTAGTGGTGATTATGTAGCTCAGTATCTTCTTTGGTATAGGCGTCTCATAGCCCACTCTTTTTGCAATATTCCTTGCTGCGTTTAGGTCGGCGTTGATTTCTATGCCAGTTGTCTGGCATATGTAGAGTCCCCTCTTCACTCTACCATTCTCATGCTTCATATCACAGATGGAGCATTGTTTGCTAGTCCCATACTCATTCACCACATTGAGCCTTATCCCATACTCCTCAAGAACATCCTTAAGCCAATTAATGATCTTGTTGAACCACCAAACATTGGTGTTGTACTCATTGCCATCATCTTGACTCACCATGTATGGGTAGCCAACGAAGACTTCATCAATGCCCATCTGCCACAGTGCCTTAGCCAGGAACCTAATGGCTGTACGATAGTAATGCCTAAGTCTCTCCCTCTTCTTGTAAACAGCATGAAGGTAGAATGCATGGTACTTACGCCATGTCTTGAATCCGTGGTTCCTCAACCAATCCCTAATGGCTTGGTAGGTCTTAACCTCCCTCTTCCAGTAATAGTACTCAGCTTTAATCGTCGAACCCTTGATTAGGATTGCAACGTCAGTGTGATTAAACACTACAGCAAACAAGTTGTTTAAGCCAATGTCTATGAATGCCTTATTACCACCCCTAGGCTCCTCAATCCGTATCTTCTCGTAAACACCCATCACGTAACCCCTCGGGTTACTCCTAGCAGGCTTCTCACCAATGCTTATTGGCACATAGGCAAACCACCTATTGCCCTCAAGCTTAATTACGAGTACGCCCTGCTTACCACTCCACTTAACCCTACC